>CAZLGN010000320.1:0-2215 GCA_964558865.1 uncultured Methylomagnum sp. | reverse complement strand
TATCAAAGTCCGCGTACTTTTAATAAACCCGTTGCTGAAATTTTGCGTGGCTTTGACCATGAAAAATCCTTGTGTTCAGAGTGGATTAACGCGCCATTTCTGTTTCAATTAGCGCAAGATAATTTAAGTAATATCCAATCATTACTCACCGAGGTTGATGGCACGATTATCGAATCTTATATGTTCGTGGCGATTGAATTAGAAAAATCAGAGTATTCACGAACTCAACTTGTCACCATCACCCGTGAACTCAATAAAAGTCCACAACCTGTTTTGATTTTATTCAAACACGGCGATACGCTGACGTTATCAGTGATTCACCGTCGCTTGCATAAACGTGACGAAAGCAAAGACGTTTTAGAAAAAGTCACGTTGCTTAAAGATATTCGTATCAGTGACCCACACCGCGCTCATGTGGATATTTTGGCGGATTTGGCATTTGATAATTTGAAGTTGAAAGCCAATGCCAGTTTTGTTGATTTGCACAACGCTTGGCAATCCGTTTTAGATACCAAAACACTCAACAAGCAATTCTACAAAGAATTATCGCAATGGTATTTCTTGGCAATGAAGGAAGTTTATTTTCCTGATGCTGAAAATATCGAAGCGATAAAAGGCGGCGTTTTTGAAGATGAAAACAAAGTGCGTGAACACAACGCTAAAAACCTGATTCGATTATTGACGCGCTTATTGTTCGTTTGGTTTATCAAAGAAAAAAATCTGATTCCTGAGCAGTTGTTCAACGAAGATTGGATTAACGCGCAATTAGACGGTTTCAAACCGCAAATCAGCGACAAATCAAACGCCACTTTTCAAGCCAATGACAGCCATTATTACCGCGCCATTTTGCAAAATCTATTCTTTGCGACATTGAATCAAACCTGTGATAAACGGGGATTTCGTAACGATGGGAAACATCGAAATGTCACCAATTTGATGCGCTACAAATCGTATTTCAAAGAACCTGAATCATTTTTAACGTTGATGAAAGAAATTGTGCCATTCATGAACGGCGGTTTGTTTGATTGTTTGGATAAAGTCGTTCCTGATTTAAAAGGCAAACAAGGCGGGGATGTGATTGCTTATGAAGACGGATTTTCAGACCGTCCCGATAACAAATTGCGCGTGCCTGATTACATTTTCTTTGGGAAACATGAAAAGGTTGATTTGAGTGAAGAACTCGGCAACAAACAAAAATCCGTTGAGATTAAAGGTTTAATCGATATTTTAAAAAGCTACAAATTCACCATTACTGAAAACACGCCGATTGAAGAAGATATTGCGCTCGACCCTGAATTATTAGGGCAAGTGTTTGAAAATTTACTCGCCAGTTACAACCCCGAAACCAAAACCACCGCAAGAAAACAAACAGGCTCTTTTTATACGCCTCGTGAAATCGTCGATTACATGGTTGATGAATCGTTAAAGGCTTATTTCAAATCAAAATTGGATTATTTAACCGCCGAGCAATTAGACGATTTACTCAGTTACACAAAAGCCACGCCTGAATTTTCAGAATCCGAAAAAACCGCGTTAATTGAAGCCATCGACACCTGCAAAATTCTTGACCCTGCGTGCGGTTCGGGCGCATTTCCAATGGGCGTTTTACACAAATTGGTTTTCATTTTGGGCAAAATCGACCCTGACAATGAATTGTGGAAACAACGCCAAATCAAAGAAAAAGATTCCGCTCTGCAAAAACGCATTATTGAAGCCTTCACCGATAACGAAGTCGATTACGCTCGAAAACTTTATCTCATCGAAAATTGTATTTATGGCGTGGATATTCAAGCGATTGCGATTCAAATCAGCAAACTTCGGTTTTTCATTTCGCTGATTGTTGACCAAAAAGTCGATAGAAATAAAACCAATTTTGGCGTGTTACCGTTGCCGAATTTAGAAACGAAATTTGTCGCAGCAAATACCTTAATCGGCATCGAAAAACCCAAAGCTCAAATCAGCCTTTTCGATAACAAAGAAATTGAAGCTCTCGAAGAAAAATTAAAAAAAGTGCGTCACAGTTTGTTTAGCGTCAGAAGTCCAAGCAGAAAAAGAGAATTGCGCGAAGAAGATAAACAATTGCGTGAACAAATCGGCGCATTGTTAGAACAACACGGCTGGGGAAATGAAACCGCGCAACAATTGGCGCATTGGAATCCTTACGACCAAAACGCCAACGCCGATTTTTTTGATGTCGAATGGATGTTTGGTGAAA
>CAZLGN010000319.1:0-2219 GCA_964558865.1 uncultured Methylomagnum sp. | reverse complement strand
TTTTGACCGCCTGCCGCAAAAGCACTGTCTCTCATAATATCGTGCTGCAATGGAATGTTGGTTTTAATGCCGTCGATAATAATTTCATTCAACGCGGTATTCATTCGGGCAATCGCACTCGCGCGAGTTTCACCGTGAGCAATCAATTTCCCAATCATCGAATCATAATACGGCGGCACTTTATAACCGTTATAAATATGCGTTTCGCAACGAATTCCAGGGCCCCCTGGCATGTGGAATTGTTCAATTGTGCCTGGACAAGGCATAAATGTTTTGGGGTCTTCGGCATTTAAACGGCATTCAATTGCGTGACCCGTCATTTTGATTTGGTCTTGCGTCATCGATAATTTTTCACCCGCCGCAATTCGCAATTGCTCTTTTACGATGTCAAAACCTGTAACCATTTCTGTGACAGGGTGTTCAACTTGCACACGGGTATTCATTTCTATAAAAAAGAATTCGCCTTTTTCGTACAAAAATTCAAACGTTCCCGCGCCACGATAACCAATGTCTACGCACGCTTTCGCACAACGTTCACCAATAAATTTGCGTTGTTCTTCGGTAATGCCTGGTGCGGGTGCTTCTTCGACTACTTTTTGATGACGACGCTGCATTGAACAATCACGCTCACCTAAATGAATCGCGTTGCCGTAATTATCTGCCATCACTTGAAATTCAATATGGCGCGGGTCTTCTAAAAACTTTTCCATATAAACCGTTGCATTACCAAACGCTGCGCCTGCTTCGGCCTTCGTCATTGCAATAGCGTTTAATAATGCTGCGTCTGTGTGAACAGTCCGCATCCCACGTCCACCACCACCGCCAGCGGCTTTGATAATCACGGGATAACCAATTTCTTGAGCGAGTTTCAAATTCTTTTTTGCATCATCCGAAAGCGGATCGTTATTACCTGGAACACACGGAATTCCTGCTTTTAGCATTGCTTTTTTAGCTGAAATTTTGTCGCCCATCATGCGAATCGTTTCTGCTTTGGGGCCAATGAAAACAAAACCACTTTGTTCTACTTTTTCAGCAAAATCCGCATTTTCAGATAAAAATCCGTAACCTGGATGAATTGCTTGTGCGTCAGTCACTTCTGCCGCGCTAATAATGGCGGGAATGTTTAAATAACTGTCTGCCGAATTTGCGGGGCCAATACAAACCGATTCATCCGCTAAACGAACGTGTTTTAAATCACGATCTGCTTCAGAATGCACTGCAACGACTTTTACGCCTAATTCACGGCAAGCTCTAAGTACGCGCAAAGCGATTTCACCTCGATTCGCGATAACAATTTTATCGAACATAACGTGTCGCCTTATTCAATCACAAACAACGGTTGACCATATTCCACGGGTTCGGCATTTTCGACTAAAATTTGCGTTACCACACCGCTTTTATCAGCCTCAATTTGATTCAAAATTTTCATGGCTTCGATAATACACAATGTGTCGCCCGAATTGACATTTTGTCCAATTTGAACAAACGATTTTGTACCTGGTGCTGCTGAACGGTAGAACGTACCAACCATTGGAGATTTGACAATGTGACCTTTGATTTCAGGTTTCGCCGCGACAACAGGCGCAGATTCGCCTAAGTTAATCACCGTCGAAGCAGGAATCATTTGTTGTGGTGCGTAATGCACGGGAATTTGTGTTTGTGGAACATAACGATTGATGCGAATTGATTCTTCACCTTCTTTGATTTCGATTTCCGCTACGTCGGAATTTTCGATAATTTCAATAAGTTTTTTAATTTTTCTAATATCCATCTGATTGAGTTCTCTTTTTTATAGTTTTAGTTTTTGGTTAAAATTCGATGTGCCGCTTGTAATGCTAATTCATAGCCCATTGCCCCTAATCCACAAATCACACCTTGTGCGATGTCAGAAAAATAAGAATGTTTTCGGAATGGTTCACGCGCATAAACATTCGATAAATGAACTTCGATAAAGGGAATTTTTGTTGCTAATAGCGCATCGCGTAATGCAACACTGGTGTGAGTGAATGCCGCTGGATTGATAATAATGAAGTCCACTCGATTCGCATACGCAACATGAATCAATTCAATCAGCTCATGTTCGGCGTTACTTTGATGAAAGGTGAGTGAATGCTGTAAAAGCTGGGCTTCTTTTTCAAGTAAATGTTGAATGTCTACGAGAGTATGATTGCCATAAAGACTGGGTTCGCGTATGCCCAATAAATTCAAATTTGGACCAT
>CAZLGN010000318.1:0-2219 GCA_964558865.1 uncultured Methylomagnum sp. | reverse complement strand
TTCGTTATGCGCCATGCGTAATTCAGCTAACATATTGTTTGCCGCATACATTATTTCCAATGAACATTTTTTGACATTGAGCCAAACAACACAATTTTCGAGCGGGTTATTTCGATTTTGATTAGTTCAAATCAACTTTTTATTGCCACAGTGTTGCACTAATTTTGATTATCTCGCATAGCATTTTTTCGCCAAAAGTGCGTCTAACGCCTCGATGAATAACTCCTGACTAGATTTATCGTATTTCAATCCCACTTCTTTAAGATGAAAATAACGTTCTTTATCCAATTTCACGGTAAGCGACTTGTGATAATCTTTCGGAATTTGTTTTGACCATCGACTTGTCGTCACAAACTTTTCTGGCTCAGGGTTTTTCGTTTCTTCGTCAGGGATAGAATTCAACTGTTGAATCAATGCTTCGGTTGGGTCTAAAGGTTTTGCTGGTGTCGCTGTGCCTTTGGTAACAATAAGATTAGAGGTTAAAGATGCTGACTTAGCCATTTGCTTAAATCCTTATTTTAGTATTTATTGATTAACGTAATTTAGTAAGTAAGTATTTCCATAAATCCAGAATCTCATTATGCGATTTACCGTTAGGATTTACTTCTTGTACCGTGCGACCATCAATCATTGATGATGCAAATTCAGTACGTTGATAAATAGTCACAGGCGCAACTGTGCCATGCTGAGAAAGAACAATTGCTGCTTCACCTGTAATTCTAGCTCTAGGTGCAGCACCATTGATAACAAATACCATTTTCTTACCTGCCGCTTCTACAATTTCAACAGTCGAACCTACTGCTCTTAAATCATGCGGACTAGGACGTGTCGGAATTAAAACAAGGTCAGCAACAGAGACAACTAAATGTATCGTTTCTGTGACCGCAGGGGGTGTGTCAATGATGGCAAGTTTAACACCAGAGGCTTCTAATTGCCGCAAGTGTTGCGGTAGATTTGCAATATCGACATTCGCAAAAAGTGGTGTTTCTGCTTTGCGTTCATTCCACCAACTTGATAATGAACCTTGTGAATCGGTATCAATCAATGCTACAGAACCGTAATTATTTTGTTCTGCAATCACAGCTAAATGTCCTGCAAGTGTTGTCTTACCAACGCCGCCCTTTTGACTAGCAACAACTAATGTACGCATAAACGTATCTCACTATTAAAGTATAAAGCTATATAATAACATAGCCATATATTTATTTAAATAAATACGTATTTAATTATGTATAACTAATTGAAGTTGCTTGATTAAATCTGAAAATAAAAAAGTTGAAGATTATAAAAAAAAGTTTAAGCTAGTGAGCTTATAAATTAAGGTATTTGAATTTAACTGCCTGTTTCCCCTGAAAATCCGATGCTTTGGTCGGCTCGAAAGATTCTCAGGGATATACAGCATAATGTGAGATATGCAATGAATCTTTACACATACTTTCTCCTATTTAGAGGAGAGAAAAACTGGTCAGAAACGACCAAAGAACAAAATTACGATATACAAAAACCAAAAATTACTACCAAGGAAGGAGTAACAAATGAACCTTTCTGTTAAAAACGCAATTCGTTCAAAACAATCACTCGTTAACGGAGTAACTAACAAGATGAACAAGATGACTCTTTCATCTTCTATAGTTAAGGGAGTAACAAGATGACTCTTTCGCCTTTTATATTATCACAACGCAATGAATTACAAAATAATTGTTATTTCGATGATTCTTCGTTAATCAGCGACCTAGCCTCTGATTGCGGCATCGACTGGTCTAAACTCCAACACTACATCACCTTTGATGGTCGTAAAGTCACACGCGGTATTGAACTGAGCAAAGCCTATCGCGGCAAAGTCTTCGCTGTCGGCAGCCAATTCACCACTAAAGATGGACGTGATTACAAACGCATCACCTTCCACACCAATAAACACGGTGGGGTTACTCAAACTTATAACGAATGGAACGAGGCGAAATTACGCAAATCAATAGGTGAACTATCACCCGTCATTCCATTCAAAAAGAAAGCAGAAACGACCGTAACACCTGCGTTTGATAATGCGCCTACTGACAAACAAGCCGCTGATTTAAAACTCGCTAACGAGCGATGGAATGCCGCATCTACTGAAAATGTGGCTAATCACCCGTACCTCATTGCCAAAAAACTACCCATTGAAGGCATTGAAATTCGTCGTGGCATGGGGCGCTATGGCGATTGCTTGATGGTGCAAATCT
>CAZLGN010000317.1:0-2221 GCA_964558865.1 uncultured Methylomagnum sp. | reverse complement strand
GATGATGTTTCGGGCTGTTCGCCAAAATTTGAAAGTCCTCGTTTTAATTTGTATCTCATCGACGGTCGTGAACATTGTTTAAGTATGACCAATAATCACGAAGTCGCTACTGGCGTACTCGTTGCTGAAGTTATCGACGACTAGGCGGCGTTGTGTCTGAATCGATTGTAAATGTCCCGATTGCTGATTGTCGCTTGTGTCCCTTTCGCGGCAAAACCTTATTGATGGGGCGTTGCGTACCTGGCGACATTTGCATTTTCGTTGAAAGTGGTCGGCAAATCGACCGTTTTTTTCGCCTAAATCCTGAATACGCTGTCCACTATCTTCAAGACCCTTTTTGGGAACGTCGCGCGATTGCGGCACGTTACGCGCCAATCAAATTCCTAAATGCTTTAATCAATGACGAAGACGAAGTCGTGCGTCGTGTTGTTGCTTATCGTTTGCCGCCTGCACAAATTAGTTGTTTTTTGAACGACCCAGACCGCGAAGTTCGGATGACCGTGGCGGATAGAATCGAGTTCAGCCATCTCGAAAAACTCGCCACCGATTCCGATTACATTGTACGTTTGACGATTGTGAAACGCTTGCCAATTGGGCGATTATTTCGGTTTATCAAAGACGACGATTTGCAGGTTCGCAAAAAAGTCGCCGAACGTTTGCCCGAAGTGAGTTTAGGATTGATGGCAAATGATAGCTCGCCTGCGGTGCGGTGCATTATTGCTGAACGTATGTCGCCTGAAGATGCAGCGATTTTGATTCACGATGAAGATTGGGTGGTGCGTTATACCGTCGCGTTAAAAGTTGAATTAAACTCGCTTCATTTATTGGCAAATGATTCTGAACCCGATGTGCGTGAAGTCGTGCAAGCGCGTCTAAATCCCACCACTCAATCGGAAGAAAATAATGATTGAACCTAAATTTAATCTCGCAGGGCAAACGATTACCGAATGTTGTAAAAAAATCGTTCCCGATGAAAACGACGCGGTTTTACTCGCAAAATTACAAAGCCTGATTCCCGATTATCCTGTGCGGTTGGCGTTGACAGGTGATGAATGGTATCGATTAGGCGGCGTGGTGGATGCCGAAGGAAATCGAATTGCAAAAGATTTGGTCGAATGGGCGGAACGAACCTATATCGAATGCGGGCAAAATTTGCAAACGTTGATTGACCACACGCTTGAACAAAAATTGATTGCCACCAAACAAACGGGTCGAACGCTTTATTTTGTGGTGCAAACGGGTGAAAAAGCCGAAGATTTTACGCTGATTGAAATCGACAAAACGCATGAAGTTAGTGACAGAATGCTTGCTGATGAAACGCATCCACCCGAAGATTTAGAAGAATTTATTGATCCGTTGCAGCCGTTTTGTATCGAAAGTTTTTGTTTTGGGCATTCGCGCTACACTTATCGCCGCAAAACTGACGTGGCGATTTTCATGGAAGTAATTAACGAACGTCATCCAAATGAACATCCTGTGCAGCGGTTTATGGAAGACTGGAATCGTAGCAGCGCGGGACAAACAAAGCCGCTTTCGGAAAATTGGATTATTCGCCCCGATAGACATACAGGGCGGTTTGGTGAACAGATTGTAAATGCTGAAATTATCAATATCGAAACGACGAATTTGCCGCATTTAGAAGATTTCGCAGGCAAGAAAGGCAATGCGTTAAGCAACATTCTCACGCGCTTTGATAGACAAGCGGGTTATCCGTTTGCGTGGTTTTTTTATATGCTCAAAGGCAAGCAAGTTTCATCACACATTGCAGAAGCGGTTTTTCGTGATATTTCAGGCGATTTTTCTTATTTAACGCCGCGTGACGAGGCAGTTTTACGCGATTGGATTGCTAGTCCGTATCACATTTAATGCAAATCACGCTCGCAACGATTTCAGATATTCCCGCATTGTGTGAATTACTCGCGCTGTTATTTTCGCAAGAAGCCGATTTTCAACCCAATTCCGAAGCCCAACGTCGCGGTTTAGTTCATATTTTGAACAATCCTGACGTTGGGCTTATTCTTGTGGCGCGAAAAGATGAGCAAGATGAGCAAATTGTGGGAATGGTAAATTTACTTTTTACCTTTTCAACGGCGTTAGGTGAACGGGTTGCATTGCTGGAAGATTTAATTGTTCTGCCAAATCAGCGTGGTAGCGGCGTTGGCTCTGAGCTTTTAGAAAAAGCAATTAAAACGGCGCGTTTGCATGATTGTCATCGCATTAC
>CAZLGN010000316.1:1236-2226 GCA_964558865.1 uncultured Methylomagnum sp. | reverse complement strand
CCGCGATATTCATTCCACAGCAGGTTTGAAATGTAATGATTGTCACGGTGGAATGTTGGAAGTGGGTTTAACTTACCCGAATGAAAAATATAACGGTAATTTAACACGTCCTACACTTGGCGTTGATGACCCACATACGTTGACAGCTCCTGATTTCCGTCGCGCTTGGCTTGATGAACCTGATTGCGGCTCTTGCCACGTTGGTGATGCAAATCTTGATAAAGACGGCAAAGCAGGTTTGAAACACTATTTCAGTGCGGGCGTTTTAAAACAAGGTTGGGCAGATGGTGATAAAGCTGCTGCGTCGTTACATCCTTTGAATGCACGTTTTGCGGTGATGCCAACTGAAGAAATGCGTCTTGAAAAAACCAGCGTTGATGACAAAACTAAACCAATAATAATGGTTGAAGATAGAACCAAACCCGTTGGCGCGGATGGCAAATTTCCGATGAAAGAAAGCTATCCACAAATGACGACCTATCAACCACAACCTGTTTCAACTGCGCTTTATCGTAAAAGTGCCGATGTTCATGGAAGTGGCGCAAATGGCAAATTGACCTGCTCAACGTGTCACGGCGGTTCGCATGGAATTTGGCCTAACCAAGATCCAAACGCCAACGACAACCAAACAGCAAAACAGTTACAGGGTTACGACGGCAACATTGCAGAATGTAGCGTTTGTCATATCAAAGATGATTTCAAAACGGGCTTAGTCGCTACCGATGGCGGCACAAGCGGTTTAGGTGTCGGACAAGGTATGCGTGATGGAACAGTTGTAGATTCAAGTAGCCCAACAGCATTCCTCGCAGGTCCTCATGGTATGCACCCTGTTGGCGATAAATCATGGTATTACGACGCAAAAGGTGCGGCAAAAAATACTGCCAAAACTCAAAATGGTAAATTCAACGGTGGTTGGCATAATGATTTTGCACGAAAAGCAGGGCCTGACGGTGAAGATCAATGCGCCGCGTGTCATGGTGCAGACCATAA
>CAZLGN010000316.1:0-1226 GCA_964558865.1 uncultured Methylomagnum sp. | reverse complement strand
TATCGAAAACCCTTGTTGATCGCACATTAACTGATGCAACGGGTAAAGAAATCAAAGTGGCAAAAGGTCAAATTATCGGTTGTGATTTGTGTCACAAACTCGATAAAAGTTTTATTGATTCGCCCAAAGGTGTTGCAAAAGAACACGCACCACCAATGCCTGAATTGATGGCACCTGTTGTGGGAGCTTCCACAGGCGGAAGCAGTATGGGAGGGATGAGTCACTAACGGGTATTACGCAAAAATTTTGTAGGGGAGTACTGTGTATGCCCGCATAACAAAATCGTATCAATGGCACGTTGCGTTTAGGCGGGTTCACGCAGTGAACCCCTACGATATATCGATTATGATGACGACTGCGTAACATCAGTTACCAAAATAAGATTCTAGTTTCTACATTTCAGTATGGCATATCACTTATTTTGAAAATAAAAATGGGTGATTTGCCTTAATACCAATGTATTCATATTGACAGATAGTCTTCCTAATACTTTGAATTTTAAAATAAATGTTAATGGGCGCAATTGTTGCAACTCAATCAAAGGTTGCTGATTTTTAGCGGCGTTTTTACACAAAATAATTTTCAAAAAGGAGGGCTTATGCCCAATAATAAAATTCCACCGCCACATCGGCAAAAGCGCAGATTAGGTTTAATCGCGCTTGCACCAATAGTAACTGCAATGGCGTTTCCAGTGGCTCAAGCAGCGGTTTCACCCATTACGGCGACGGCAAAATACGACACAAAAATAGGCAAAGTCGTTGTTTCTGGTAAAACGGCAACAACTATTTTGGCGGGGGCAAAAGTCTCTGTGCTAGATGCGTCAAATAACACAATTCTCTACACCATCAACACCGATAAACAAAATGCCTTCACTATGAGTTTGTTAGGCGCAACATCAGTGCCGTGTTTAGTGCGTGTTGAAGTCACGAATCCAAAAGATAATTCACAATCTCAAATTTTATTGCCCGTAAATGGGGCGGATAAGTCTTGTACCACAACAGCGGCAATCCCTGCGTGTGCGATTACTAAGCCCGCAGGCGATACCGAAATTACAGTGGGAAGTTCTCTCGCTTTTAATGCAGCGAAAGTAAAAGGGGATTATTTATGGTCAATTAACGATGGTTCTGATGATTTCAAACAAGCGTCGGTTAATCATCAATTTACGGCAGCGGGTAAATATCGCGTGATATTGAAAGTCACTGATGGTGCTAATCAATGTTTAGATG
>CAZLGN010000315.1:0-2243 GCA_964558865.1 uncultured Methylomagnum sp. | reverse complement strand
CAGGTGCGTGTTCTTGTAATACTTTAAACGCTTTCATCAAATCAGGATGTGAAATCGTGCCGTTTCTTTGCGCTTTAAGTAACGGTTTCAAAACCCCCTTAAATATCTTCTGCCGACTTAACAAACATTTCGTTTTATTACGATGCGCGTAGTTCACAAGGTCAATTTCTTTTAGTTTGAGTGAATTCGCGGTCAACAATTCAAAGTTCGCCAAGATTGAGCCATAACCGTTTTGGTAGTTTTTAATGTCTTCCATTTCAGGCGGTACGGATTCCGTATTCGGTAAGCCCGTCATTTTGCAGACTTCATAACGTTTAATCGATGCTGCTTGTTCTTTGGTGATGACATTCAATTTTTTTAAATTGTTGTACTCATGCTCATTAGCCACAGGCGCAGCTTGAATTTCTAACGCCTCTTCTTCTTTAACTTCTGGCGCGAGATTTTTAATCTTCTCTTGTTTTTCTTCTACGAGTTTCACAAAGTTCCGTCCTTCTAATTCCGCTAACAGTAAGAAATTATTGGCAAAATCATTCAAATCTTGATTTATCTTAGCGCGGGTTTTATGAATCATGTCATCGAGTTCGAGAAAAATAATCGTTTCTTTAATATCGCTAGGTAAAATCATTCCTGTATTTTCAGCAAAGTTTTTCACCTTTTCAATTTGACCTTCACGCAGTAATTCTTCATCGGTTACACGATTCGTTGAGAAAGGTTTATCAAACGCCACATACACGTTTTTCGCACACCGATTCCGCGCTAACATTTGTAGTGATTCATTGCTGGTTAAAATGTTACTGCATAACAAATAAGCAAATTCAAATTCAGGCATTTCAAGTGATACGCCTGTACCTAATGCCGAGGTATAAATAATCACATCGTATTGTCTGCCCACGCCATTCACATCTGCTAAAAATTTAGCGATTTGTTTGTCTTTATATTTGCCTGTAATAATCAGAATGCGTTTGTGATTAACGCCATTTTTAATTAAATGTTTCCGCACTTTTTGCGCTTCCATTTCACTTGAACAAGCGACTGTACCTTTTAATCCAGCATTCATATCTCTTAATATGTAACGATAACAAGTGTCAAAGTTATCGAGTTGCCAATGATTGATGGTGCTTGGTGCAGGTGCGTCTTTGACAACGTGAACTAATTTATTACCGCAATGACGTTTATAAAATGCCAAGGTTTCATCGTTCATGTTGGCATCCGCAATGTGTACAAATGGCGCAGCTCTTAGGATTTGACCGAATAGTTCAAGTAATTCCTTACGGTTTTCAATGGTTGGGCTATGGAGAATGGCATCTAAAAGTTGACGGGCTTCATCAAGGAATAACGGTTTTCCTTCCACTGCACTGGCAAATTGAATTAGTGAGTTAATGCAGACCGCAATTTTATCTGCGTGTTTATCCTTTTCTTGATAACTCACCAGTCCTAAGCGTTTGCAGGCATCATTGATTAAACCTACACGATGCGAAATATAGGCGCAAGACGAAAGGTTTTGAATGCGTAAAGCCATTAAATTTGTTTTACCTGCGCCCATTTTGCGGGTATCAATAAACAATGTTCCCATTGCAAATAGCGTATTGACGGATTCACGTTGAATCAATTCTAAGATTTTTTCATTTGTTAAATCCTCGCAATCATGCTGTTTTGTACCTGTGTAATCGGTAATCTGATTGAGTTGCTTGATGAACTCACGACGTTTCTGGATTCCTTTTTCTAGTAGTTTTAACGCGGTATGACGAACATCTAAGCCACGAGTAGCCATTGCATCGACAATTAACGCTACAGCCGTTTCTTGACTGTATTTGTGCGGTACATCAGCGGCGACAGAAAATATCAGTTGCGACATTAAACGACTTAACTCGGTATTTTGAGCAAGCGTAATCAGTGCCAATGTGTAATCACGATAATTATCAGGTACTTCTACTCGGCTAAAAGCAAGGGTTGGCGCATCAAACAAATAATAATGATTTGCTTTGATAGCATACGCAGCTTGTAGAGCATGATAACTATCGGTTGGATGATTCACGTCAGCCACAATACGAAGGTCGTAACAGCCTTGTATTTGGTTTTTTAACACCACAGATTCTAAATTGCCGTTATCACACATCACGACAGGTAGATTATTGATATTACTTAGAGTGAGTTTGCCGTCACCGTTTGCGTTATGAATCGCTGAAGCGTGTGCGAATCCTTCACAGTACCATGCACCGAATTTGATTTGTTTTCTGTTACCG
>CAZLGN010000314.1:0-2244 GCA_964558865.1 uncultured Methylomagnum sp. | reverse complement strand
TTTCAACGCTCTTTTCCCCAGGACCCTGGAAAGTTTTGCACGCCGTTTTGCACATGATGAATTTCTTAAAGATGTAATCGCAATGGCAAATACAATTGGTGAACGTCAAAAACTTATCATTATTGGAGTCAAACATTTTCCAAATGGAGAACGGGAGATTCATCAAATTCAAGATTCAGAATTTGCCGATGATGCGATATATCAACAGATTGTTAGAGAAACATCGAACCCGAACTTCATATTTCATACAAGCCATTTCTATATAAAAATCAATTGTTAGGTATTTTTGACATAACAAATTCTAATAACCCTCCTTATTTTTTGAAAAAAGATTTCGGGCAAAGATTAAAGAAGGGAGATAGTTTTATACGAAAAGGAAGTCATAAAACCCGAATCAGCCGAAGTGATTTGGACACAATTTATGAAATGAAGAATAAGCGATCTAATTTTAATGGAGTTATTGATATTGGATTTTCGGGAACTAATTTTTCTCAAGAAATAATCATTTCACCTGTCAATAGGGATAATTTGCCATCTGAAAAGACATCTGAAAAAATTCGTCAAATACTTGCTACAAAACAACAGGAGCAAGAGCAACGGCTTCGCGAAAGAAAAGAACTTGAAAGTAAACAACGAACAGCATATCGAACTACTGATTTTTTAAGTATTGATTTATCAACCCTCGAACAAATATATTCTCCTTTTAGGAATATACCCTACGAAAAAAGAAGCATTTCTGAACTTGAGAAAAATCTTAAAGGGAGTCGCTATTTTTGACGAAAGATTTCCCTTGCTCCTGCGTGGAAATCGTCAAAAATACCGCGACTGATTAAATTGCTCCGCAAGCCCCAGCCGTCCTGGTCACTCGTTCGCCACCCAACAAGGGGTGGCCCACATGCTCTCCAATGACTCGACGCGATTTCGGATAGCCTGCATTTTCACTACGCTCCGCTACGTGAAAACTCAGACACTATCGCTTCTGGGGACTACTCGACTCCTGTCTCGCAGCGGAGGAAGTAAAAGAAACTTATCGCGAAGATGACGAATACGAAATTTTTGAAGTAAGGTCATTTCATCTTAACTTTGAAATTTTCAATAATGGCGATGAATATCTCCAAGATGCCAGTGTTAGAATTGAAATACCCCGTAAAAAAGCATACATAATTGCAAAAGAGATTATGGAAAATCCAGAGCGTAACCCTCTTAATTTTCGAATACCCATAAAATACTTACCGATCTCTTATCCAAAAGTTGAATTTTTTGAAGACAAAATTCTAATTCAAGAGAATATCGGTGATATTAAGCATCAAATGAGAATTGATGTTTTCGATTGTGGAATCAGATTGGCTGTAATGGAAATTCCAGAAAATGGAGTTATTCCTATTGATTTCAAATTATTTGGAAAAAACTTACCCCAGCCTATTCATAAAAAATTTACAATTCATGTTACTTAGTAGATGGGCAAAAGTTTCGGCATGATGACTTCGAGTGCTTTAGCGACGCGAAGTCGTTCAGATGCACAAAAGCTTTTACGCTACTATTTACATAGCAAGCAGTTCATAAGAGGTTAAGCGAATCGGGACTTTCAGTACAATTATAAAAGCCATAACAAAGGGTACACGCTGTACCCTTTTTTGTTACTGCAAGCTAGGTGGCTGATTAACCAAGCATTGCTTTCACTTTTGCCATGATGCCATTTGGATCAATGCCTTGGTGTGGGAATGGTTCCCACAAACCGCCGCAGCTTTCTTTGTGCGTAGCGATAAAGCCAAACTTAGGTGTCAGCCCGCGTAGGGCGCAATAACCAACGGGCATTGCGCCGCATGTTGGATACTCAGACATACGGTGCATTACGCTATCGCTAATGCACCCTACACAGCAAGTTAGCCTGTATGAAGCTTGCGGAATCCGCGGCTTTCGTGGCTTCGATGCGCCCGATTACCCGCTGGATTTTTATAAAACCGTAATGCTTGGCGCTATTCCTTCATTAATTGCATTTTTACAGAATCGCCCGTCAAAGGTATAAAAAGGCAATCCTTCGGCGTTGGCTAAATGTAGCGCGTCAGCAAAATCCGCCCCTAAACGATACCAACATAGGGCATTCATGAGTGCTTGTTCGTTTTCACATTGGATTTTATTTTTCTGCAACAACAGGGTAAAAAACTCAGCAATTTCCCCGCAGGCTTGTTTATAGCTAATCCAATATAAATTGATGCGACAATAGGTTATTGCAAAACGATCATT
>CAZLGN010000313.1:0-2270 GCA_964558865.1 uncultured Methylomagnum sp. | reverse complement strand
AACGCGGCGGTGCGGTTGGTGTCAGGAATCGGAATCACGACATCGATGTCATGATTTTCCCATTCGCGTTGCACTTTTGCCGCCAATTTTTCTCCCATTCGCAAACGCGCTTTATAAACTGAAATGTTGTCAATAATCGAATCTGGGCGAGCGAAATAAACGTACTCGAAAATACAGGGGCAATGATCAACTTTTTCGGCGCATTGTTGGGCGTGTAATTTGCCCGATTGTTCGATAAAAATGGCTTCGCCTGGCGCAATGTCGCGTGTAATATCAAAACCTAACACGTCGAGCGCAACGCTTTCGGAGGCAATCATAAATTCTCTGCCTTCTTCTGTTTTACGTTCACCAAAAATAGCTGGACGAATCCCATTTGGATCACGAAAACCTAAAATTCCTACGCCCGCAATCATAATTACCACTGCATACGCACCACGGCAGCGACGATGCACACCTTTTACGGCATTAAAAATATCGGTGACAGCCAATTCTGATTTATGCAGCGTTTGCAATTCGTGTGCAAAAACATTGAGCAAAACTTCTGAATCGGAATCGGTGTTGATATGGCGTTGATCTTCGTCAAATAACGCTTTTTTGAGTTCTTCTGTATTAGTCAAATTACCGTTGTGAGCAAGCGTTAAACCAAAAGGCGAATTCACATAAAACGGTTGTGCTTCAGCAGAACTGGTGCAACCCGCTGTAGGGTAACGAACGTGAGCAATGCCCATATTTCCGCGTAGACGCAGCATTTGATCATTCGTAAAAACGTCACGGGTTAAGCCATTATCTTTGCGTAAATGCAGCCGACCATTTTCACACGTCACAATTCCCGCCGCGTCTTGTCCACGATGTTGAAGCACTGTGAGTGCGTCATATAAATCTTGATTTACGGCTTGATGAGAGACGATAGCAACAATACCACACATTATTTTTCACCTGAGTTGGAAGTTTTAACGATAAATGAGAGCGTGCGCCATTTGTGCCGCAACATGGTCGCGCAACCAAATGGCAAGGAGTTGAAAAGAGGGTAATAAACTGGATTCGCGCCACCAAAAATGGGTCGGTAACTTTGTGAGTCCAGCGAGAAAAACGACGATTGTCGTGACGACGATACCTTGCATAATGCCGCAGGTTAAACCACCCAAACGTTCCATGATGGCGGTGTGCTTATACGTTTGTTTAAAGCGGGTTGTGAGCCAATGTTGCAACAAACCTCCCATTAAAAGGGTTGAAACTAATAAGCCGATAAAGCTAATAACGAGGCGTTTGTTTGGTGTAGAAATAAGCGATTGCAACAGCGATGAAACAGAAACCGAAAAATGTAAACTCGCCCAAAATCCGACTACCCAACATAATAATGAAACGACTTCGCGACTAAAACCGCGCATTGTACCGACACTTAACGTCACGCCGATGAGCGTAACGATGCTGTAATCAATCCAAATAAACGGTTTAAGCGCAACGGGAAACACGACTTTATTCAGAAACTAAAATTGAGTTAATGTGTTGTTCATCCATTCTGCGCTTCATTTCGGCAGCGCGTTTTCCATCTAATTCAGGGCCAACGCGCAAACGGTAAAATGTTCCTTTTTCGTTTTGAACTTGTGAAAGTGTGGCGGGCAATCCTTGCGCCTTCAAGCCTTCAAGCAACGAATCCGCCTTCGCTTTATTGGTTAAACTCGCTAATTGAATAAACCAACGTCCCACTTTTTTAGTCTCAGGAGCAATGACTTTTTTTACCTCTGCAACATTGGCATCCGCTGACGCAATCGATTTAACTACTGGACTATCACTAACTAATAATTTCGCCGCCCGCATTTGCTTTAATAACTCTTCTTCGGGTTTGCCGTTGTTAACTTTTTTAATTTCTGACTTCGGTTTCATGGGCGGTTCGTCGTCCACTTCTTCAGGTGGATTCACGCCGTAATTTGTCGTTTCAGAATACGCTTGTTTTTCAATTTTCGGTTTTTCAATTTTCGGTTTTGCGACGGGTTTTGGTTGCAATTTTGGGGCAGGTGCAGGCGTTTCATCCATTTCATCAGGACGTAACGAATTTGTTACAGCGGGCTTTATCGAAGGTGCGAGAGCCGCTACTTCAATTTGTGGCTGTTGCGGAATTGCCAGCACCTGCTCTGAACTTGCAGGAGCTTTCACGGCTGGCTCCTCGATAAACTGATTTTCTGACGGCAACGCTAACGTTGTCACCGCCTGCCCTTCATCTTCAATCGGGTCATCAAACAACATCGGAATGAAAATCGCCGACAATATCG
>CAZLGN010000312.1:0-2272 GCA_964558865.1 uncultured Methylomagnum sp. | reverse complement strand
CAAACTTGCGCGGTGATTTTAACAACGTAGCCAATGACCTACGCAATACGGTTTTTAAACATGGCGAAAACCACTACAGCTAATGTCAGACACCGTGACGGTGATTTGACAGTACAACATCATGAAACAGATAGCCCACTTCTGCCAGTTGCACAGCTTGAGCAACTGCAACAATTCAAACCTGAAGCGGTGGATTTTGTAATTAGCCAAACTAAAGTTGAGGCTGATTATCGACGTTCTGAAAATCACCGCGTTGTCAACAACGGTTTAAATCTGACCCCCTTAGCTCAAAAAACAACGTTTGAAAATTGACCCCCTTGAAGTTAATTTGCTCCTAAATTGGACGGAGCAGTTCCAATACGTTTTTTATCTTTCAGCCGATAACTTTCCCCTGTAATCTGAACAATGTGACAATAATGAAGAAGTCGATCCAGCATTGCTGCGGTTAATGTTTGGTCATTGGCGAAAGCATTAGCCCATTGACTAAACGGTAAATTACTGGTGAAAATGATGCTGCCTTTTTCATAACGTTTAGCAACAACGTTGAAAAACAGATTGGCTTCTTCTCTACCAAACGGTAAATAACCAATTTCATCAATGACCAGTAACTTTGGTGCAAGAATCGAGCGTTGAAAATACGATTTTAAAACACCTTGCTGGTGAGCAGTTTGAAGTTGCAACATCAAGTCCGCTGCTGTCACAAATCGGGCTTTAATGCCTTGCATAATCGCACGATAAGCAAGTGCAATAGCGATGTGACTTTTGCCTACACCACTCGGTCCTAACAACACGATGTTTTCAGCACGTTCAATAAATCCAAGCCCTGCCAGTTCATGAACGAGAGCTTTTGGTGTTCCCGAAGCAAAGTTAAAATCGTAATGGTCTAACGTTTTAATACTCGGAAGACTTGCCATTTTTAACAAGGTATTTTTAGTTCGAGTTTTCTTTGCTTCCAATTCATCAAAAAGAACTTGTTCTAAAAAATCAGCATAACTCCCTTCTTTCACTAAAATTTGATTTGCGATAGCAGACCAATTCGTCGGAATACTGACTAAATTCAATTCTTGGCAGTAGTTTTCAATACGCGATAATTGCAAACTCATACGAAACTCCCCGCCATAAACTGGTCGTAAATATTTAGCGGATGCTGAATACTTTCAACAGGAATTGGACGATTATTATCTGCTGGTAACACGGCTTCAGCGACATGGTTTGAAATCGGCAACGGCAATAAATGTTGTTTTTCTTCAGCCAAACGCACGTTAGGTTTGACCAATGTCGTAGCATGAATTCGCTCGTTAGCGACATTTTTTAACCAAGCCCCAATTGCTCCATTTGCACTGGCTACATCGAGTTGCAACCCTTGAGCGCGAAAAGTTGCTGCCAATGGCGTAACAAAATTTTCCTTCAAGTAACGGTTAAAGCGTTCCACTTTGCCTTTGGTTCGCGGTCTGTAAGGACGACAAACTTTTGGAACAAAACCGTATTCTTTCGATAAATCCAACAATTTTGGATGCCAACGATGATTGCCTTCACCATACGCATCTCGCTCTAAAATGATGCTTTTAGCGTTATCAAATAAAATTTCTTTTGGTACACCACCGAAGAAATCGCAGGCTCGTTTAATGCCGTCTAACCAGCTTTCACTGCGTTCATTGTCGTAAAAATAAACGTAGGAAGCGCGTGAATAACCTAATGAGGCAACCAACGCTTTGAGCGGTTGATTTCCACGATAAATAGTCGTGAAATCGACCTGCATTTGTTTTCCTGCGGGTGTTTCAAAACGCACTACGGGGTCTTCGGGACGTTTCTCTTTTAGCGGTGCTAAAAATTGACGCAGTTGCGTGAGTTTTCCGCTGTAACCTTGTTCTTGGATTTCTTGTAACAACACTACTGCTGGAATCCATTCAGGTTTTGCCTGTTCGACACGCTTTTTTAAATACGCTTCGTAATCCGATAATTTCGTCGTTCTCGCTTTTCGTTGTTTGTAAGCGGGTAATTCATCTGGTTTTCTCAGGTATTTCCTGACTGTGTTTCGCGATACCCCTATTTCTCGAGCAATCGCTTTGATTGATTTCTCTTGATGATCTAAAACTTGAATTTTCACAAATATCTCCTGATTCAACATAATAATTTCGCGGTAAAAAACCGCTATTTTGAATCAAGGGGGTCAATTTTATTCCGTCGTTAGGGGGTCATTTTTACACCGTTGGTAACATTCAACCACATTTTGTAGTTCTCTCACATTTCCATGCCATGAATAATCAAGTAA
>CAZLGN010000311.1:0-2274 GCA_964558865.1 uncultured Methylomagnum sp. | reverse complement strand
AAAATTGATCAATTTCAGGGGGCGACAGTACATTAAATGGAATCAGCACCCAACCGAACTTGCAAATCGAGTTTCTCACGTTCAACTTTCGCATCATCAAAAAAATTACGCCATTCGGTTTGTTTTTTGAGTTCGATTTCAACTTTTGCCGATTTTTTCAATTCGTCGCGCAAACCTTGAAAATCCAACGCCCACCATTTTTCTAATTTTTGCGTCAGTTTTTTCACGCCTAATTCTGAAATCGTCAAGCGCGTGTCATTTTCCAATTTATAACGTGCTTCGCTTAACGTTTGAGAGCGTTGCGCCAACTCACTGATTTTCGTTTTTTGTTCAGGCGTGGCGGGTGGAATGGGGAGTTTTTCAATGTTTTGTGTCGTCGCTTCATAAAATCCGCCGCGAACCATTGTCGTTAAACTTTTAAAAACAAACCACGTTATTTTTGAATTTAACAAACCGAGCAATGAATAATCGACACTGTTTATCAAATAGCATTTGTTGTTTATGTAGCAGTCATTATTTGAAACGGAAAATAATGGCTCTGATTGAAAATGTGAGTAGATAATTTTTGGCTGCTCAAAATAGGTTTGAAACGCTTCCTGTGCTTGTTGCAATTCAAACCATTCTTGCTTTGTTGCACGTTTTTCTAAATCTGATTTGAGCGGTAATAAACAGTCACGAATTGCAGGATAATCATCAATTTTTAGGCGATTTTTTGGAATGTAAATAATCCACAAATCACGCGGTTGCGCGTGCCATTTTTTCAAATCTTTGCCTTCCAAAAACGGTTTGAGTAATTCGGCAGAATTTGGGTCTTGTTGAATCAAGCGTTTTTTCGTTTCGCCATCAATCACAAACGCTTCATTCAAACCTGTTTTGATTCCCATGCACGGTACGCCATAAAAGTCTTTGAGCGTTGAAAAACCATTTGTGAGTTTGTCGCGTAGTTGTGAAAGTCGCGCATCTTCAAATTGCCAACTGTCATTTTTTAACTGCGAATGCGCCATGATGCCGTGTTGATTTTTAAAGGTTTCGTTCAAATCTGTCGGCAATTCGTCTTTTAAAATCAGCATTTGAATTTCATCGTTTGCGGGTTTGGCGTTTTGAAAAATCAAAATCGCGGGGTACGTCGTCACGCCTTCAAACACTTGCAAATCACCAAAATCAACGACTTTTTTCAAGGTCGCATTTTCTTGTAAAAAACGGCGTAACGGTTCCCCCGAACCTGTTTTGAAAAACGTCGCAGAGCTGATAAAACCGAGCATTCCGTTGGGTTTCAAGAGTTTCAAACCCAATTCAAAAAAATAAGCGTAAAGGTCGGCGCGGTCTGAAACGACTTGATAATGTTCTTTTAACCACGGTTTTAAATCTTTCAACAATTCCATTCGTACATACGGCGGATTGCCTAAAACGACATCGAAACCGCCGTTTTGCATGATTTTCGAGAAGTTGGCTTGCCAACAAAAACTATCTTCAAATGTTGGCGAATCAAAGCCTAAACTGTTGCCGACTTGTAAATGTTGGTCGATGGTGGTTAATTTTTTGCCACGTTCAGCGGTTTTGAGCCAGAGCGATAATTTTGTGATTTCAATCGCTTCGGCGTTCAAATCCACGCCGCTCAAATTGGAATTTAAAATTTCTTTGTTCAAATCGAAAACGTCGAAACTGCCCGTGATTTCTGCGATGCGGGTGTTAATTTGCTGATATTTTTGCTGTAACAAATCAAATGCCGCGACTAAAAACGCGCCACTTCCGCAGGCAGGGTCAACGATTTTGATGGTTTTCAACACGTTTTGCCACGCATACAAAAATTTCAATTCGGTATCTTTGCCGCGTTTAAATTGAATTTCGCCGTCTTTGACGTTGGCAAAATCGCTCAAACAGTCGTCAAAACGTTGGCGTAAATGTTCGCCGAGCGTGTGTTCCACGATGAACACGGTGATGTGGTCAGGCGTATAAACCACGCCGTGTTGTTTGCGTTTGCCTGTGACAGAAGTGGTTTTCGCGCTGGTTTTGAAAACGCCGTCTTGTTGAATTTGCGCGGTAATTTCTTCTAAATCGGAAATGGATTGTTCAAAAATATGTCCTAAAACCGTGACCGAAATTTCAGAATCAAAGTCATATTCGGCAAGTTTTAAAAAGCCTTCGCACAATTCGTTGGCAACGATGAGTTTATCTAAAAGTTTGTCAGTTGAAAATAAACCACCGTTGTAAGCGTTGACGTTTAAAAAGGCGTTTCCTTTGTTAATCGCCTGAAAAAGCCCGCGAAAATTTTGG
>CAZLGN010000310.1:0-2278 GCA_964558865.1 uncultured Methylomagnum sp. | reverse complement strand
GAAATCACTCAGGATTAAAAGTCTAAACCAGCTTTTTATAATCCCTATCTTTAACCCGACATTCCGCACCCTATCACCCAGAATTTGAATATATCAAAACATATCTGTCACCAAGTAACTTGAGTAGGCTTGAATGCTGAACATTACAATTCAAAACAACAGATTGAATCCCGCCAACCAAAAGCACATGAATACCTGTGAAAAATTGGAATACCCAGCGAGCAGTCGGTTTATCAGTGGAACCGCCAATTTGATTGGGAAACGTCGCTTTATTCTCAAGCAATGATTGTCGGATTCGATACTCTAATGCGCTATACACCAACAGGCAAAGCGTCATAATCGCCATTAAAACTTCGATGCGTTTGGGTGATTTTAAAAAGAGCGTATTTGCCATGAACATTGGGTCTTTCATAAAACGAAACCCCCCTTCTACTTTCTGCTGATCTTGCGTGTAATGCGTAAAAAACTGGTCATCACTGAGTTTTGTCTCATCGAGTTCATTTGTCGCCAAAATGAAGCAGCATTTTTTTTCGATTTTTTTCCGCCTAACGTCAATTGAAGAGCAAAGATTTCCTTGGATTTGGTAACAGATTTCGTCAGGTTGTTGATCTTTTTTAGGGCGACCTTTTGCTTTGAACTTTTTTATTTCAATGATACGAGAATCCTTAATTTCCGTCGCATCCAGCTTTTTTTGAAAACGGTCTAAAGCGGCTTGAGCGTCGATTTCACAAGCAAATTCCTGTTTCCTTAACTGCTCAAATGCCTTCCAATCCGCTTCAGTTTGCTTGAGCAATTGACGATTAACGGTTTTTGCCGCCCGTTCATGAGCGGCTCGCGTATAAACGACCAGCCAACGCTGATTTGCGCCACCATAGTTTGAACCTAACGCTTTGACAGCACGGTCTGTCTTGCTGTCTGACCATTCTTCCGCCATCATTTGGCACAGTTCTGATACGCCACCAATCGTTTCAGGAACCCGTGAAATCCAACCAAAATCGCCCAATTCGTGGAGTGTTTCTTTGGCGTACAATGCGCTATCAGCAACCATCATTGACATTCCAACGGACTCTTTTAACTGTGATAAATGGGTTTTGATGGTTTCGCGAAAATCATTGGAATCGTTGCTATTTCCGCTCATTGCCTTCATCCACAAAGGAATTCCTGCTTGATTTTCACAAATCATTTGCAACACGACTTGATTCAAATCAGGGCGATGGTCGCGACTGTAGCCTTGTGTGATGTGAATCACACAGTCAGCTAAATATTCGGCATTTTCTCGGCTGTTGTAATCGCCATCAACATGGAATGTTGTGCTGTCTAAGTGTCCGATTTTACAAGATAATCCCAATCGATTTACCGATTGCGCCGCCAATTGTGCATAAAAATTTGATGTCCCACAATCAAAAACTGAGTCCATCGCTCGTCCGATCGTATCATCATTCAAGTGTTCTGCTTTTATGCCTTCGCCTAATAATCGCTCGATGGGCTTGTCTTTGAAAAAATGCGGCATTAAATACAGCGTTCGATTAGCAAAACCAAGACCGTTTAAAATCATGGCTTTGACGCATTTTCCTATGGAAACATGGCGGTATTGTTGATCTTGTGGAATCAGTGTGTCGGTCAGTTCTTCCAATCCGAGTTCGTCAACCATCGCTGAAATTAAACCAAGATGATCCAAGTTGTAACTGTTGTATGAAGTTTCAGACATTAAACACCACATTTTTGGAAAATTTAGAATGCCTAAATTTTAAATCACAAATTGCTTTTGATGGGTGCGGAATGTCGGTTACACCGTTGGTAACATTGATATTGAACTCTTCATAACGCTGCAAAATGGGCGCAATTAACGATTTAACTTCACGCAAAATACTGGTCTTGCGCGTTCCCGAGCGTGCTGCAATAATTGACCAAATTGGTGCATATTCACACCACTGCTTACGTTGTTTGGCAAATAAACAAATTTTCGTACCAACGATAACTGACGTAATTTGAATCGTGGCAACAGCTATCGCTTCAATGGCGGTTTGCGTTTCGGTTGCAATTGTTTTAGCGTAATTTTCTATTCCTTCTGGCAGTAATACCGTATCAAATGTCGCTGGTGTTAATGCGGCAATTGGAAAGGGGACTGGCATTGCCCAATCGTCCTCAGGATTAAACGTTGGTTCAGGTTGTGGATGTTTAAAAAAAGGGCTGTCTGGATCATCAAACATAGAGGCTTCCTATAAGTTTAGGCAAAACAAGCCCCTCCTCGTGAGAGAGGCTCGCAGGTGTGATTGAG
>CAZLGN010000309.1:0-2282 GCA_964558865.1 uncultured Methylomagnum sp. | reverse complement strand
CGCGTTTACACCATCTGCAACAATTCGCAAGGCATCGATGTCTAAACCTGAATCAGTTTCGTCCAAAATACACAATTGTGGTTCGAGCATCGCCATTTGTAAAATTTCGTTACGTTTCTTTTCGCCGCCTGAAAAGCCTTCATTTACAGCACGATATAAAAACTTTTCGTCCATATCGAGAGCTTTTGTTTTCGCTTTGACGAGCGTTAAAAAATCCATTGCATCAACTTCGCTTAACCCTTTGTGTTTGCGAACGGCATTTAATGCGGCTTTCAATAAATACACATTCGTTACGCCTGCGATTTCGACAGGATATTGAAACGCCAAAAATACGCCTTCACGCGCACGAATTTCGGCAGGCATTTCGAGTAAATTTTTGTCGTTATAAGTGATTGAACCGCCCGTCACTTCGTAGCCTGATTTGCCAGACAAAACGTGCGAAAGCGTACTTTTGCCCGCGCCGTTTGGCCCCATGATGGCGTGGATTTCGCCTGCGTTGACTTCTAAGTTCAAGCCTTTAAGAATTTCTTTGTTTCCGACATTGACGGTTAAGCCTTTGATTTTGAGCATTTGTGATTCCAGTGGTTTTTTGTAAAATGTCTATTTTTTTAACGCTAACGCATTGCTTTTGATTGTGTTGCAAATTAAATCTAATGGCAAATGGCTTAAATTGCGTATCGCAAACGGATTTTGTAATTCCATGCCAATTCTATCAAGCGACAACAACGGATAAGCCACCAAAACCGCAATAAATGGAGACATCATTTGCGCTTCGTCGATTAACGAAAAAGGTAATAACAACAAATAAATTAAAATAAAACGTCGAACTTTAATCGCATAAACCAGCGGCATCGGCGTTTTTAAAATCCGTTCATTTCCGCCAATGCTGTCAATTAAAGCGGCGCGTTGTTTTTCAAATTCTGCAAAGGTAAATAAATCGAACTGTTGTTTAACTCGCGCTTGTTCGAGTAATGCGGCAATTTTATGCGTCACAAAAAGCGGGCTGTGTGGCGCATTTTGCAACGCACTAATTTCATCCTCAGAAAGCCAATCTTTTAGCGCGTCGAAATTTTTTTGCAACCGTAACGATTCTTTATGCGCGAAAACAAACGTGACTAGCCATTTCGTCATTTCATTGCGCCAGACTAGATTGTTCTCGCCGTAATTCCACGTCATTACCAGTAGATTACTAGTTTGATTGATGATTGCACCCCATAATTTACGCGCTTCCCACCAGCGGTCGTATCCAGCGTTAGTACGAAAAACCAACACTAAACCTAACACCGCGCCAGTATATTCAAATGGCGTGATGGCAAAATGTGGAAATTTGTAGTAATGAACATCAAGATAAAATAAACCGTAGGTGTACAAACCCGTTACAAAAACGCCTAATGAAATGCGTGGGGTAACTGAACCATGCCATGCTAACGCGCCTCGCAAAAAATTATTGTGTTCGTTTTGATTGGTAAATTTAGCGGACATGATATGTTTTCAATCTTCGTAAAAAGTCACTTCACCTGTTGAAATTTCATGAACGCCACCAACGAGTTTAATTTCGCCATTGGCAAGCATTTCTTTCAAAATCGGACTGCGTTCAAGAATTCCGTGAACAGTGCGTTTTACATTGATAACGGACACTTTTTCGACAAAAGCATCATTGCTTGAATTTCGATTTTCCAATTCGGTTTTTTCGTCATAAACAGCGGGTTGGATTTTGGAAAGTAACGCGGTTAAATTGCCCATTTCAACATGGTCGCACGCGCCTTTTACCGCGCCACATTTTGTATGACCTAAAACGGCAACAATTTTTGCGCCTGCGACTTTGCAGGCAAATTCCATGCTGCCCAAAATGTCTTCGTTGATGATATTTCCTGCAATTCGCACGCTAAAAATATCGCCTAAACCTTGGTCAAAAATGAGTTCGGCAGACGTGCGCGAATCAATGCAACTCAAAATAATTGCAAACGGATGTTGACCATCAGACGTTTCATTAGCTTGTTCAAGTAAATTTCGATTTGCTTTCAGATTGTTCATAAAACGATGATTGCCTTCTTTCAACAAATTCAACGCCATTTCTGGAGAAATTGCGGCTTGTAATTCTTTGGTAAGTGTTTTCATTTTGAATTCCTTAAAATTTTAAAAATTAACCAACCGAGCCTTCCAAACTCAATCCCAATAACGCCTGCGCTTCCACGGCAAATTCCATTGGTAACTCTTTGAAAACTTGCTTACAAAAACCATTCACAATCATTGAAACTGCATCTTCAGCAGATAAACCGCGT
>CAZLGN010000308.1:0-2288 GCA_964558865.1 uncultured Methylomagnum sp. | reverse complement strand
GCTTCAATTTATCCAAATCGTTACGCGCTTGAACATCAACACGCTTACTAAAATCACCTTCCGCCACGCTATTCATTACCGAATTGGTATTTGATAACACAGCATCAAGTTTGTTTTTCATGTCAGCAATTAAGGCAATAATGCTGTCTTTATGACTATTGCTGGTGTTGATTTGAATTGAAAAATTCCCTTCAGCTAGTGAGTTAATGTATTTGCGAGCATCCTCAACTGAACCGCCAATGATTTCATTCAATGCGATAAATGTGCGGCGTAACATCAACAAGGTCAATGCACCGACCAAAATAAATACACCTTGTGCAAAGTGTGACAACAAATTAGCAGAATCAACGGCTTTAGCCGTGCGTGTTTCAAACAAAACATAAAACTCATCAATTGGTTTCATGATTTTGGCTTTATCAGCATGATATTTTTTGCTGTGCATCATTTCACGCGCTTTCGCATAGCCGAGTTCAGCATTTTCGCCTGTTAATTTTACCAAGCCCATTGCTTCCACTTCGGTATTTACTAAACCATCGGAATTATTTTTCGCTTCATTCAATTTGCCAAATTCTTCATCGGTAAAACCAATCTCTTTCATCAAATCGAGTAACGGACGTGTCACAGCAGAATCAGCGCGTGGCGAGTTTTCACCGTTTGCCACAAAATCCCAGTAAATACGATGATAAACTTCAGGACGCGCTTTTTTACCGTTACGAATATCAAGAATATCCATATATTGTTTTTCGTAAGAAGCATCACGCGACACAACGTAAGTCCGTGCTAAACGTGTCAAATCATCTGACGATTGACGTAATTCATCAGCCAATAAATAGGATTGATAACGTTGATTGTAAGCATTACTCAGTTGAGTTTGTGTCCACGCATAAAACACAAACATGAGAGCGAGTGCGACTAAGCCTACAACCGAATACATCAGATTTTTTTGAAAAGAAGACATTTGAATTTTTCTCTAAATTTGCCATTGAAAATTAACGTTCATTGCGTTCATTTTATCGCCGCTTGCTGTGGGCGTGTAGTTCATTCCTTTTGTCATTAAATCGCCGTACTGGTAACTCAATGAAATTTTTGCATTGTGTCCGTCGATGACGTAATTCATACCCGCTTCATACACGTCACGTCCAGCACTGGCAGTTGGGGCAACATCAACATAACGTACAAATGGTTGAATTTGACCAATCAAGATTTTTTGCGGAAATAAATACATCCCACTGACATCAACTGCATCACCTTGAAACATTGAAAAACCACCACCTGCAATGCGTGAAGCCATACTGTAACCATTCGTAATATCGTAATTTTTATATTCACCATTGAATGTCACAACACCGCTATTCGGCAAATTCTTTTCCATTAAAATATCAACGGCTGTGCCACGAAAATTACCTGAATCGGTTGCTGTTCCAGCCCCATTCTCTTGATATTGGTTTGAAACAGCCAACGTTAAAATATCGCCAAAATATCGCCACCTTTGCCAAAATACGTTCCTGATGTGTAATAACCTGGATTTTTTTCAACGCTCCAAAAGTTATATGCAAAGCGTTGGGCATATAACGGATTGTCAGCTGAATTCGCACCACCTCTTAATCCACGAAAGAAGCCTGCCGCATATTGAAAATGTCCGTCAAATGCTGCGCCCCAAAATGTTACGCCATCATCGCGCCCCATTGAACCTGCTGAAACGCCACCCGCTTTGATAACGGTATTGTAATCGGCAGGTTCAAACGGTGTTCCAGACTGAAAAATGTTATACACCGCGCTATAAAAAGGACCATTCATTTCGCGGCGTTCAGCGGGAACTAATTGACGACCAATCCAAACATTTGCCATTGGATGAAATTCAAATTTGCCAATTGCGTCTAAAACTTGAAAGTCGCCACCTCTGCCGCATGACGAGCATTCGGTATTGAATTCAACTTTTAAGTATTGATGAATTTGTCCATTCAAATACAAACGCAAATTGTCTATATTTACACTGTTATCCCAATCTGGTGTGTTTTCTTGCGCTCTAAAACTCGAACGCAATCCCGCGCCAACACTGACCCACTTGGTTTTATCGAGTTCAAATTTTTTCGCAGCTTCAACTTGTGTTGTGGTGGCAATAAGCAATGCAAGTAAAGTAATTGTTTTGTTGTTACGCATGGAAATCTCCGAAAATAATTGTTGTTTTAAAATCTCAATTTGTATCGGCATAACAACAAGTTATTTAAATAAATTGTAACTACTCAGCCTGCAAAAACACAGCGTAACGTATCAAACGGATTGATGCG
>CAZLGN010000307.1:0-2290 GCA_964558865.1 uncultured Methylomagnum sp. | reverse complement strand
TTCGCGGCATACGCAGCAACTTCTTCTACGACAACTTTTTTGCTGTCTAAATTTAAAGCCATAGCTTACTCCGATAGTTCTGAAAATTCACACTTGTCAGTGTGTTTAAACTTACGGTACGACATCAGACGATGTCGTTCCGCCTACGCAGGATAATTAAGTTTAACACCCCTGCGGTCTTTGACGGCTACAGGAAAAAATCCCTGCAACTCAAAGTTTGGTCTTGATTATAATCCGCTCATATCCAACCACAGACCAGGTCCCATAGTTGATGAAAGCGTGACTTTTTTGACATACACGCCTTTTGATGTTGAGGGTTTTAATCTTCTTAAATCTGCAATCAATGCTTCCAAGTTACCTTGGATTGCCGCGGCATCAAACGCTACTTTTCCTAATGTGCAATGAATAATGCCTGATTTATCTGTTCTGTAACGAACTTGACCTGATTTTGCATTTTTAACCGCTGTTGCGACATCAGTGGTCACAGTGCCTACTTTTGGATTGGGCATTAAGCCACGTGGACCTAAAATTTGACCTAATTGACCGACCACACGCATTGCATCTGGCGAAGCGATAACCACATCAAAATTCATTTCGCCTTTTTTAACCAAATCACCTAAATCGTCCATGCCAACAATGTCAGCACCTGCTTCTCTTGCCGTATCAGCATTTGCACCCTGTGTGAATACAGCAACGCGAACCGTTTTGCCAGTTCCGTTTGGTAATACAGTTGCACCACGAACGTTTTGATCTGATTTGCGTGGATCAACCCCTAAATTGACACTCACATCAATCGCTTCCGCAAATTTTGTTGTGCTTAATTCTTTCAGCAATGCGACAGCTTCGGTTACAGAATATTGTTTTGCTCTGTCAACTTTTGATTGGATTAGCTTTGCTTTTTTTGTTAACTTCGCCATCTTATAATCCCTCCACTACCAAGCCCATGCTTGTCGCACTGCCTGCAATTGTTCTTACTGCAGCGTCTAAAGTTGCCGCATTCAAATCTTCCATTTTAACTTTCGCAATATCCACCAATTGCTGACGTGTAACGGTACCGATTTTTTTAGTATTTGGATTGCTACTACCACTTTTCAAACCAACTGCTTTTTTCAATAAAAACGTTGCTGGTGGTGTTTTGGTGATGTAGGTAAAACTACGATCACTATAAACAGTAATCACAACTGGTAAAGGCATCCCTTTTTCAACATCCGCAGTTTTTGCGTTAAACGCTTTACAAAATTCCATGATATTCACACCACGTTGACCCAATGCTGGACCAATAGGCGGACTTGGATTTGCTTCACCTGCTTTGACCTGTAATTTAATATATGCGGTAATTTTTTTAGCCATAACTTACTCCATTGTGGGTTGACGCTTTTCAGCTCCCCTTAGATAAAAAATCGTTGACTTCAAAAAGTCAGCGAAAGTGAACAACAAACTTTAATTAACTTTAATTAACTTTTTTCAACTTGATCGAAATTTAATTCGACAGGCGTTGCGCGACCAAAAATCATTACGGCAACTTTCAGCTTACTTTTTTCGTAAAGCACATCTTCTATTTCGCCATTGAAATCCTTGAACGGTCCATCAACAATGCGAATTACTTCACCTGCTTCAAATAAAACTTTATGGCGAGGTTTGTTAATACTATCTTCAATGCGATTCAAGATAGCGTTAGCTTCTTTTTCTGAAATTGGTGCTGGGCGATCCGAGGTTCCACCGATAAAACCAAGCACTTTTGGTGTATCTTTCACCAGATGCCATGTTTCATTAGTAAGTTCCATTTGTACCAAAACATAACCTGGGAAAAATTTGCGTTCACTTTTGCGTTGCTGTCCCATTTTCATTTCAACCACTTCCTCAGTTGGAATGAGAATTTGACCAAAAAGATCGTCTAAACCTTCGCGCGAAATGCGTTCTTGAAGTGAAAGTTTAACTTTGTTTTCAAAATTAGATTGCGATTGAACAACATACCAACGTTGCGACATATTACGCCTGCCCTGTTAATAAACGCACACCCCAAAATAGGAATGTATCGAGTAACCAAAGTACTAAACTGACGATTGAGACCATTGCAAACACTAACAAAGTTGTGCGCGTGGTTTCGTCACGGGTTGGCCAAACGATTTTTCTAACTTCGATTTTTGAATCAGCGACAAATGCGGTGATGGTGTGTCCCCAAGCCGTTGTTGCAAGCAATGCAACCACACCACCTGAAACCGCTAATAAACCTAAAACACGGTAAATTAACTTCACATCGGAAAAATGATAAAACGCCGCGATTCCAGCA
>CAZLGN010000306.1:0-2306 GCA_964558865.1 uncultured Methylomagnum sp. | reverse complement strand
CTTTTTACCCGTATTTTTAACACTTCAAGCCACATTAAATGGAATCAGCACCCACTGTTGATGTTTTGACTGGTGTTTATGCAACTGGAAAAAAATGCGCCGCTGATTTTTCCAAAAATACGTGCATATCTTCAGACGAATATCTCCCATTGTGGAATTATCAAGTCATGGGAGTAAAATAACCGAATAGGGAAGTTATTTTTGACTGAATCCTTAGAACGAGATTACCCATGAACATACACGAATATCAAGCTAAACAATTGTTTCAAAATTACGCGATTCCAATTCCCGAAGGTCGCGTTGCGACAACGGCGATTGAAGCCGAAAAAATCGCCCAAGAATTAACGCACGAATCGTGGGTGGTTAAAGCTCAAATTCACGCAGGCGGACGTGGCAAAGTCGGCGGCGTAAAAGTCGCTAAAACACCCGACGACGTCTTCACCTTCACGCACGAATTATTAGGCGCACGTTTAGTCACTAAACAAACGGATTGCGTCGGTTTGCCGATTGATTCGGTTTTGATTGAAAAAACCTACCCTATTAAACGCGAATTGTATTTGAGTTTGTGGCATCGACGGCGGGCGGAATGGAGATTGAAACCGTCGCGCAAGAAATGCCTGAGCAAATTATCACCGTCACGATTCACCCTGCTACAGGTTTGCAAGCTAGCCATTGCCGCAAAATTGCGTATGCCTTGAAACTTGAACGCGCTCAACAATCACAACTTGAAACAATTATGCGTGGGATGTATGAGTTGTTTTGGGCAAAAGATGCGAGTCAAATTGAAATTAATCCGTTAATCGAAACTGAAAATGGTGAGTTAATCGCACTCGATGCCAAAATAAATTTTGACGACAACGCGCTGGCGTTGCATCCCGATATTTTCGCGTTGCGTGACATTCGCCAAGAAGAAGAAGCCAAAGAAAATGAAGCCCAACAATTCGGATTAAATTACATTGCACTCGATGGCAACATCGGTTGCATGGTGAATGGCGCGGGTTTAGCGATGGCGACAATGGACTTAGTGAAATCAAAAGGCGGTTTCCCTGCGAATTTTGTCGATGTCGGTGGCGGCACAAATGTCGAAAAAGTGTGCGAAGCATTCAAATTGATTTTAGCCGACGGCGCAGTCAAAGCGGTTTTAGTGAACATTTTTGGCGGTATTGTGAAATGTGACGTGATTGCCAAAGGAATTTTAGCGGCGATGGCGCAAATCGAAGTTAATGTCCCTGTCGTGGTGCGTTTAGAAGGTACAAATGCCGAACAGGGCAGGGCATTATTAACGAATACGGGTTTAAAACTTTACGCCGCAAATGATTTAAATCACGCTGCCAAACAAGTGGTAGCATTCGCGGAGGCAGCAGAATGAGCATTTTAGTCGATAAAAACACGAAAGTGATTTGCCAAGGTTTCACAGGCAAACAAGGGACTTTTCATTCTCAACAAGCACTCGATTACGGCACAAAATTAGTCGGTGGTGTAACGCCAAAACGTGGTGGCTTGATACATTTAGGATTGCCTGTTTTTAATACCGTAGACGAAGCGGTGAAAAATACGGGCGCGACGGCAACGGTGATTTATGTACCGCCTTTTTTCGCTGCCGATGCGATTTTAGAAGCTGTCGAAGCTGGCATTGAATTGATTGTTTGTATTACCGAAGGCATTCCGACTTTGCAAATGTTGCGCGTCAAAGCCGCGATGCAAGGCACAAAATCATTGTTAATTGGTGCAAATTGCCCAGGTATTATCACGCCTGATGAATGCAAAATCGGCATTATGCCAGCGTCGATTCATCAAGCTGGCGTAATTGGCATTGTGTCCCGTTCTGGCACATTGACGTATGAATCGGTGCATCAAACCACGCAACAAGGTTTAGGACAAAGCACTTGCGTTGGCATTGGTGGCGACCCAATTCACGGCATGAATTTCATTGACGTATTAAGTCGTTTTGAAGCTGACCCGCAAACAAAAGGCATTGTGATGGTAGGTGAAATTGGTGGCAGTGACGAAGAAGCTGCCGCCGAATACATCAAAGCACACGTCACAAAACCTGTTGTAGCCTATATTGCAGGACAAACCGCCCCTGCTGGGAAACGCATGGGACACGCGGGCGCAATCGTCACGGGTGGCAAAGGCACTGCTGAAAGTAAAATGAACGCGCTTAAAATCGCTGGCGTAGAAGTCGTTAGTGCGTTGACAGATATTGGCGTTGCGATGCAACGTTGTTTCTAATTTAAATCGAGGAAAACGTATGAAACATTTACATTTATTATTTATCGCACTTTCATTGATTAGTTTTTTAGGGC
>CAZLGN010000305.1:0-2321 GCA_964558865.1 uncultured Methylomagnum sp. | reverse complement strand
AAAAAGGCGGTCAGTTCTACACACCCGCCAGCATCGTTAAAACACTCGTTGCCGTACTCGCGCCGCATCATGGCAAAGTCTACGACCCTTGCTGTGGGTCAGGTGGAATGTTTGTGCAGTCTGAAAAGTTCATCGCCGCGCATGGTGGCAACATCGGCGACGTGTCCATTTACGGGCAAGAGTCCAACCCAACAACATGGCGACTTGCCGCAATGAATCTTGCCATTCGTGGCATTGATTACAACTTAGGCAGAGAACCAGGCGACACTTTCACCAAGAACCAACATTCCGATTTACGCGCTGACTTCATTTTGGCAAATCCGCCTTTTAACATTAGCGATTGGTGGCATGGCAGTTTAGAAGGCGACCCGCGTTGGGTTTATGGTACGCCACCACAAGGCAATGCAAACTACGCATGGCTTCAACACATGATTTATCATCTCAAGCCCAATGGTCGTGCTGGAATCGTGCTTGCCAATGGGTCGATGAGTTCCAGCCAAAACAGCGAAGGGGAAATCCGTCGCGCTATGGTTGATGCTGATGTGGTCGAAGTGATGATTGCGTTGCCAGGTCAGTTATTCTTCAACACCCAAATTCCCGCCTGTTTGTGGTTCTTAGCTAAACAAAAGACCACACGACAAGGTGAAGTCCTTTTTATTGACGCACGCAAATTAGGTTCGATGATTAGCCGCGTGCAAGCTGAACTCACCGACGAAGTCATTGAGCGCATTGCAGGAACCGTTGCAGCATGGCGAAGCGAAGAAGGCGCAAGCGATTATCAAGACATCGCGGGTTATTGTCGCAGCGTTAAACTTGCCGAAATTGCCGAACATGGTCACGTTCTCACACCTGGTCGTTATGTTGGCGCAGAAGAAGTTGAAGATGACGACGAAGCCTTTGCTGACAAAATGCAAAAACTCACCGAAAAGTTAGGCGAACAAATGGCAAAAGGGGCTGAATTAGATGTGTTGATTCGGCAGAAGTTGGGCGGGTTGGGCTATGAATTTTAAAGGACACAACAATGGACAAAATTAACTTAGACGCTCTCGAACAATCTGTTGCCGCGCTTGATGAAGGCTTACAAGAATATGCACAGTATCCCGTTTTGATTGCACGAGATGGCGTGATTCAACGCTTTGAAGTCGCAATGGATGTTGCACGGCAAACCGTGTTACGCATACTCAAAGAAGTCTTTTTAATGGAAGAAGTTACCGCTCGAAAAGATACCTTTCGAGAAGCGGCAAAATTAGGACTTGTCGCAGATGCCGAGGCATGGATTGGCTACGTCAACGCCAGAAACAGCACCTCGCACACCTACAATTCAAAAAAAGCACAATACGTTTTTGCACAAGTTCCAGCGTTTCTCCCCGACGCTTACGACTTAATCAAACGGTTAAAACCTCATGTTGCTTGATATTCGCCCCGACCATTTACAAATCGTTCAAGCGATTTTGCAAAAACATATTCCTGAATACGAAGTCTGGGCGTTTGGTTCGCGGGCAAAATGGACAGCCAAAGAGTATTCCGACCTCGATTTGTGCGTCATTACCAAAGAGCCGCTTAGTTTTACCATTTTGGGCTTACTGGCTGAAGATTTCACCGAATCTGATTTACCTTGGAAAGTCGATGTGTTGGATTGGTCAACCACAGCGGAATCGTTCCAGAAAATTATTGAGAAGGACAAAGTGGTTATTCAAAAAGCGGCGAAAAGGAGCTGGGTTATGAGTTTATTGCCTGAAATTTCACTTAAAGATGCAGTTGAATTTATTGTTGATAACAGAGGGAAAACTGCACCAACTGAAAGTTTTGGAATTGCTCTAATCGCTACAAACTGCGTAAATAATAATGACCTTTATCCTCGAAAAGAAAACTTGAGATTTGTATCCCAAGACACATACGACAACTGGTTTAGAGCGCACCCAAAACCAAGAGATATACTACTTACAAATAAAGGTAGTCAAAATGGAGCTATTTGCTTAGTGCCAGATATTGTTGATTTTTGTATCGCTCAGGACATGGTTGCATTAAGAGCGAATTCTTCAATCTTAGAACCTTTATATCTTTTTGCTGCATTACGTTCTGAACTTGTTCAAAACAGAATAAAAGCACTTAATGTTGATGCCGTTATTCCACATTTCAAAAAAACAGATTTCGACAAACTATTCATTCCATTACCTGATAAAAATACGCAGGCATTTATTGGCGACTTCTATTTTGAATTATCAAGTCGAATTCAGCTTTTAAAAGAAACCAACTCCACACTCGAAGCCATTGCACAGGCACTGTTTAAGTCGTGGTTTGTGGATTTCGACCCCGTACAC
>CAZLGN010000304.1:0-2333 GCA_964558865.1 uncultured Methylomagnum sp. | reverse complement strand
AAAAAATTGATCAATTTCAGGGGGCGACAGTACATTAAATGGAATCAGCACCCCTGAGAAAATGGCGCAACTTCATGATGCCATTAAAGAAACGGGTTACGGTGGCAAAGATTTAGAAAATTATTTAGTGCGGTTGTTGTTCTGTTTATTCGCCGAAGACACGGGGCTTTTTGGCGAAAACGGCGCATTTTTGAATTACCTGCACAATCACACCAAAGTTGATGGCTCAGATTTAAACGGTGCATTGACCGCGTTATTCGATACGCTCAACACTGACCACAAACACCGATTAAAAAATTTACCTGAACACCTGCGAAAATTCCCGTACATCAACGGCGCGTTATTTGAAGGAAATTTAAAAGGTTGTTATTTCGATGAACAAACCCGAAACACGCTTATCGAATGTGCAAATCTTGATTGGAGCGACATTAGCCCCGCTATTTTTGGGTCATTGTTTCAAGCCATCATGCACTTTGACGATGAAGCCGCCAATGCTAAAACCAAGAAACGCCGCGAGTTTGGCGCACATTACACCAGCGAAGAAAACATTTTAAAAACTATCAATCCATTATTTATGGATGATTTACGCGCCGAATTTAAGAAATGTTCCAAGCCAAAACTCCACGATTTTCACAATAAATTAGCCAGTCTTAACTTTTTTGACCCTGCGTGCGGGTGCGGCAATTTCTTAATTATTGCTTATCGAGAATTACGGGTGCTTGAACTTGACGTGATTAACGCACAATTCGGAAATAAAAAAGTCGCGCAACTCGATGTTGATACGTTGATTAAATGTAACGTGCATCAATTTCATGGCATTGATATTGACGACAGCGCAGTGCATATTGCAACGGTGGCGATGTGGCTGGTTGACCATCAAATGAATTTAAAAGTTCAGCAATTTGGCAAGTATTACGACCGCATTCCGCTCGTTAAAAAAGCGAATATCGTTCACGCCAACGCGCTACAAATCGACTGGCAAAGCGTTATCAAACCCAAAGATTGCAGTTTCATTATGGGAAATCCGCCGTTTGTGGGCAGTACATTTCAAACAAAACAACAAAAAGCAGATTGCGCTGTTATTTTTAACGGAATGCAAGGCGCAGGCGTTTTAGATTTCGTTGCTGCTTGGCACGTTAAAGCCGCTCGTTATATTCAAGAAAATCCTAAAATTTCAGTCGCGTTTGTATCGACAAATAGTATTTGCCAAGGTGAACAAGTCGGTATTTTATGGCGTTATTTACTCGCTCAAGGTATAAAAATTCGCTTTGCTTATCGAACTTTCAAATGGAGCAATGAAGGGCGTGGCGTTGCCGCTGTGCATTGCATCATTGTTGGTTTTCAACATAGTGAACCCACACAACGCTTTATTTTTGATAATGAAAATAAAATTACAGCAAACAACATAAATCCTTATTTAGTCGATGCTCCAAGTATATTGATTGAGAAGCGTACAAAACCAATTTGCATAAATACACCTGAAATGGTTAGAGGTAATCAGCCAACAGATGGCGGGCATTTATTGCTTTCACCAGAAGAAAAAGAAAAGTTATTAGCAAAAGAAGCAGCGGCTAATAATTGGTTACGTCCATTGCTTGGCTCTGAAGAATTCATTAACGGAAAGCAACGCTGGTGTTTGTGGCTTGTACATATATCACCTAATGAACTTGCTAAAATGCCTGAAGTTTTAAAAAGGGTTGAAGCTGTAAAAAATACACGATTAGCAAGTCGTGATGCTCAAGCGAGAAAATTAGCTGAAAGACCATCGCAATTTAGAGATATTAAAGAGCCAGAAAGTTATTTGTTAATTCCTAGGGTTTCATCTGAGCAAAGACCTTTTATTCCAATCGGCTTTATTAACACTCAAATAATTGCGGCTGATTCAGTGTTGATAATTCCAAACGCCACCCTTCATCATTTTGGCATTTTAACTTCAACAATGCACAACGCTTGGATGCGTGCGGTTTGTGGAAGATTAGAAAGTCGCTATCGTTATTCCGCTATGATTGTTTATAACAATTTCCCCTTTCCAACCCCGACCGAAAAACAAATTGCCGCTATTGAAAAACAAGCTCAAGCCGTTTTAGATGCGCGTGCGGTTCATGAAAATTCAACACTGGCGGATTTGTACAATCCGTTGACGATGCCAGCGAATTTAGTCAAAGCGCATAATGAATTAGATAAAGCTGTCGATTCGGCTTACAACTACAAAAACGCAAAAGATGATGCGGCACGAGTGGCGTTTTTGTTTGAGAAATATCAGACGTTGGTTGCGCCGTTGGTGGAGGTTGAGCAGGTGAAAACGAAAAAATGAAATTTGAATGGGACGAACA
>CAZLGN010000303.1:0-2340 GCA_964558865.1 uncultured Methylomagnum sp. | reverse complement strand
TGTAAAACGTCCACTGTTTTCATAAATCGTTGTAATTTTTTTAATTGATTATCGCGCCCTAGTAGAATTTCTAAGCCCGTTGTGAGTTTAATTTTCCAAGCCCAACGATTATTAATACTAAATTCTGCCATACTCATTTTTTGATCAGAAAGCGCAGTATTTACGCCTTTCATAATTTCAAGTGACTTAAGTTCTTGTCCTTTCACACCATATAAAATTGGTAGTTTTTCAAAAATTGTCATGTCTTTGGGTTTAATAATTTCACCGTGATTACTTAAAAGTGAATCATCACCCCAACGTACAAGCGGGTGTTTTTCTGTCATTTTAATTGCAATCGTATCAGACCAAATACGATTAACGCTTACACTTTTAACCCATGTCATCTGTACTAGTTTTTCGTGAATACGCTGAACATCAACATCGAAAAATCCTAAATTTACTAGTGGTTCAAGCATAGTTTGAATTTCTTCTTTAGTAACATTTTGAAATTCGCCCGTAATTTTTACACGTTTAATAGGGACAATCTGCTTTACAGCATAAACTAAGCTCGTAAATAACGCCATAATGACGATAATTTTTAGCAAACGCACGGGTTATTTCCGAAAACTCGTTTCAAGAATTCGCCACACGAGTTCGTTAAAATCGATTCCCGCTTGGTTTGCTGCCATTGGTACTAAACTATGGTCTGTCATACCAGGTACGGTGTTAATTTCAATCAATTGTGCTTGCCCATTTTGGTCAATAAAAACATCCACTCTTGCCCAACCTTCAACGCCAATAATGTCACTCGCTTTTAATGCTAATTCTTGCAACGCTTTTTCTTGTTCGACGTTTAAACCGCAAGGGCAATGATATTGGGTTGTGGTTGAATTATATTTTGCTTCGTAATCGTAGAATTCGCGCGGGGTTTCCAACCGAATAACAGGTAAGGCTTCACCTTGTAAAATACCAACAGTGTATTCGTCGCCTGTAACCCAGCTTTCTGCATACACTTCGCAGTTGCATTCAAGCGCGACTTTTAACGCTTCGACTAATTCACCACGATTTTTCGCTTTGCTCATTCCAACGCTTGAACCTTCGAGTGACGGTTTCACGATAATCGGAAAACCTAACGCTTCGATGCAAGCATCAATATCGCCTTCCGTTTTCAACACAAACCAATTTGGAGTTGGTAAATTCGCGCCGCGCCAGCAAAGTTTGGTGCGTAATTTATCCATTGCCAATGCCGATGCTAAAACGCTACTGCCTGTGTAAGGAAAATTCAAAACTTCTAACACACCTTGCAAAACGCCATCTTCGCCACCGCGTCCGTGAATAATGTTAAAAACACGGTCAACGTCTAAATCGGTCAAAAATTCCATTATGTCGCCTTTGACATCAACGGCAATCGCTTCAACACCTTGTGCAATCAAAGCCTTGTGAACCGCCGTGCCACTTCGCAATGAAACTTCACGTTCCGCTGAATTTCCGCCCATCAAAACCGCAACAGTGCCGAAATCTTCAGCTGTTTTTTCGTTTAATTTTTCACCCACGATGCACACCTCCGTTTGTAAATGGATACCGTATTTTTGCGCGACTTACGTTTGAACGTAAGCAATCATTTTTTCAATATCATCTGCCGTCGCACCGCCTGCGTTAATAATAAAATTTGCGTGTTTTTCTGAAACTTGTGCGCCGCCGATTTGATAACCTTTCAAACCTGCTGCTTCAATCAACCGCGCCGCAAAATCATTTTCTGGATTTTTGAAAACTGAGCCACAACTTGGTTGATTAGTCGGTTGAGAATTGGCACGTTTAGCCAGCAAGACTTTAATGTTTTGCTGACTTTCACTGATGTCACCTTTTTGCAATTTTAACGTTGTCGCTAAAAACCATTCGTCATTTTTCAAATTAACATGGCGATAACTTACTTCAAATTCGTCAGCTGATTTTGTGAAAACGTCACCGCGACGATTTAGCATTTCAACAGTTTGCACACAACGCCACGTTTCACCACCGAATGCACCCGCATTCATTTTCAACGCGCCCCCCATTGTGCCAGGAATGCCTGCTAAAAATTCCGCCCCAATCAAACCTTGTTCAGCACAAAATTTAGCCACTAACGCACACGGCACGCCAGCTTCAACATAAATCGTTTCGTCATCAATGCGTTCACAGATTTTCAAACGGTTTTTTGTGTTAATCACCGTGCCGCGAATTCCGCCGTCACGAACTAATAAATTGCTGCCCAATCCCATCCAAAAAAGCGGTTCATTTTCAGGCAGATTTTGCACAAATTGAATCAAGTCGGCTTTATTCGCAGGTTGATAAAATTTATCAGCAACGCCACCCACCCGCCAA
>CAZLGN010000302.1:0-2345 GCA_964558865.1 uncultured Methylomagnum sp. | reverse complement strand
CCTGACGGTGTATTTTTATCCAATGGTCCAGGTGATCCAGAACCATGTGGTTATGCAATCGAAGCGATTAAAACGATTTTAGAAACGAAAATTCCCGTTTTCGGTATTTGTTTAGGGCATCAATTATTAGCGTTAGCGAGTGGCGCGAAAACCGAAAAAATGAAATTTGGTCATCATGGCGCAAATCATCCTGTTCAAGAAATTGCCACGGGGCGCGTCATGATTAGCAGTCAAAATCATGGGTTTGCTGTGAATGAAGCGAGTTTGCCAGCGAATGTTATTGCGACTTATCGTTCATTATTTGACGGCAGTTTGCAAGGTATTAAACGGACAGACTGCCCAGCGTTTAGCTTTCAAGGTCATCCCGAAGCCAGCCCTGGCACGAACGATGTGGAAGCGTTATTTGATGAATTTATTGCATTGATGAATGCGAGATAAAACATGAGCGCATTAAAAAAGCCTTTTCATTTTAGCGAAGCCGACTATTTAGCTTTCGATGCCACAACTGACCTAAAACACGAATACGTCGATGGTTATATTCATGCAATGGCTGGTGCAAGTGAACAGCATAATCGGATAACTATGAACATTGGTTTTCATTTACGCGCAAACGCACGCGGTAGCCATTGTGGTGTGTTTTTAAGTGACATGAAATTCCGCGATGAACACGGAAGATTTTATTACTTTCCTGACGTGATGCTAGTTTGTAATCAAGACGATAGCGATCAATTTTACAAAGAAAAACCGTGTTTTATTGCCGAAGTTTCTTCTGTTAGCACTGAAAAAATCGACCGCCGCGAAAAATGGGTAACGTATTCAAAAGTTGAAACCCTGCGTTATTACTTGCTTGTTGATAGCACAAAAAAATTCGTTGAATACTATTTTCGTGATAAGCAAAATCAGTGGCAAGCCGCCATTTTAGAAAACGGTGAAACGCTCGAAATTGAATGTGAAAACTACTGCGCTGTTTTAGATGTAGAGTCAATTTATGAAGATGTTACGTTTTCATAAAAAAATAAATTTAGAAACTTACCTAAAAATTAACAAATCATGCCAAAAAGAACCGACATAAAATCCATCTTATTATTAGGCGCGGGGCCAATCGTTATTGGTCAAGCGTGTGAATTCGACTACTCAGGCACGCAAGCCTGCAAAGCCTTACGCGAAGAAGGTTATCGCGTCATTTTGGTCAATTCTAATCCTGCCACAATCATGACAGACCCCGACATGGCGGACGCGGTTTATATCGAACCCATTGATTGGCAAACCGTTGAAAAAATTATTGCTAAAGAACGACCCGACGCGATTTTGCCGACGATGGGCGGACAAACGGCGTTGAATTGCGCGTTAGATTTGGATAAACACGGAGTGTTAGCAAAATACAACGTTGAAATGATTGGCGCGTCTAAAGAAGCCATTAACAAAGCCGAAGACCGCCAACTTTTCAATGATGCAATGGCGCGGATTGGTTTAGAAGTCGCAAAATCCAAAACCGCACACACGATGGAAGAGGCTTTAGCCGCGCAAAAAGAAGTCGGTTATCCAACAGTCATTCGCCCTTCATTCACAATGGGCGGAAGCGGTGGCGGGATTGCCTACAACAAAGAAGAATTTATCGAAATTTGCGAACGCGGTTTATATCTCTCGCCAACCAATGAATTGTTAATTGAAGAATCGGTACTCGGTTGGAAAGAATATGAAATGGAAGTTGTCCGCGATACCAAAGACAACTGCATCATCGTGTGTTCGATTGAAAACTTTGACCCGATGGGCGTTCACACAGGCGATTCAATCACTGTTGCACCCGCGCAAACATTGACCGACAAGGAATACCAAATTTTGCGTAACGTGTCGCTCGCCATCTTGCGCGAAATTGGTGTTGATACAGGTGGTTCAAACGTTCAAGTTGCAATCAATCCTGTCGATGGGCGCATGATTATTATTGAAATGAATCCGCGCGTTTCGCGTTCATCAGCGTTAGCGTCGAAAGCCACAGGTTTTCCGATTGCAAAAGTTGCTGCGAAATTAGCAGTGGGTTTTACGCTCGACGAATTACAAAACGAAATTACAGGTGGTAAAACACCCGCTTCGTTTGAACCGTCGATTGATTATGTCGTTGTAAAAGTCCCTCGTTTCACATTTGAAAAATTCCCACAAGCCGACGACCGTTTAACCACGCAAATGAAATCGGTTGGCGAAGTCATGGCAATCGGTCGCACGTTCCAAGAATCATTACAAAAAGCCTTGCGCGGTTTAGAAATCGGCATCAGCGGTTTAGACGAAATTACCGATTTAACGGCTGACGATGCAGGCGACAAAATGCGCCGTGAATGCGTCATCCAGGT
>CAZLGN010000301.1:0-2354 GCA_964558865.1 uncultured Methylomagnum sp. | reverse complement strand
GGGCGGGGAGGATGTCAATTATGCACTAAAGCCATTTTAGTTTGAAAATAACGCGCAATGTGTTTAGGCTTTCAAAATCTTCACTTTAAAACGAGTTCAATTATGTGCCTTGCTGTTCCTGCCAAAATTATCAGTTTAAATGCTAACGCCGACGAGTTACTTCGCACGGGAAATGTCGATTTTTCGGGCGTGCAAAAAGAAATCAGCCTTGCGTATGTTCCCGAAGCCAATGTTGGCGATTACGTCATTGTTCATGCGGGTTTCGCGCTTTCGGTTTTGGACGAAGAAGAAGCCTTAGCGAGTTTGCAAGCCTTTCAAGATTTAGCCGAATTTGAGGCGACGTTATGAATTACACCCAAGCATTCAGAAATCCAAAACTCGCGCAAGAATTGGTCGCAGCAATCAAATCGCTCGCGACGCAAAAATGGCGAATCATGGAAGTGTGTGGCGGTCAAACGCACAGCATTATTAAATATGGAATTGACCAGTTGCTTGCTGACGAAATCGAATTGATTCATGGCCCTGGTTGCCCCGTTTGTGTCACGCCATTGGCATATATCGATAAAGCCTTAGCGATTGCCGCGCAACCGAATGTGATTTTTTGTTCATTTGGCGATATGTTGCGCGTGCCGAGTTCGCATCAAGATTTGTTGAGTTTAAAGGCGCAAGGCGCGGATATTCGGATTGTTTATTCGCCGCTCGATGCACTGACAATTGCAGAACAATCGCCTGACAAAGAAGTGGTTTTTTTCGGCGTGGGTTTTGAAACGACTGCGCCGACGACAGCATTGGCGGCATATCAAGCGAAGTTAAAACAACTGAAAAATTTTTCGTTATTGATTTGTCACGTTCGTGTTCCGCCAGTCATGGAAGCGTTACTTTCAACCGAGAATCATCGGGTTCAAGGATTTTTAGGCGCGGGACACGTTTGTTCGATTATGGGTTTTCATGAATACGCGCCGATTTGTGAAAAATATAAATTGCCGATTGTGGTGACAGGTTTTGAACCCGTCGATATTTTGCAGGGCATTTATTTGTGCGTAAAACAATTGGAAGAAGGACGTTTTACCGTTGAAAATCAATATACCCGTGTAGTCAAAGAAGCGGGAAATGTCCCAGCACAAGCGTTAATGCAAAAAGTATTTAATGTGGTGAATCGGAATTGGCGCGGCTTAGGTGAAATCGCAAACAGCGGTTTGGCGTTAAATTCAGATTATGATGTGTGGAATGCAGAAAATCGTTTTTCCGTTGGTGAAATTAACACGCTAGAGCCTATCGAATGTCGAAGTGGCGATGTGTTACAAGGTTTAATCAAACCTGCGGAATGTGCCGAATTTGGCAAAAATTGCACGCCTGAACATCCGTTAGGTGCAACAATGGTTTCATCAGAAGGTGCGTGTGCGGCGTATTACTGTTATCGACAAACGGTTTGATTTCAAAAAAAGCGGTTGGAGGCAAGAAACGACTCAACCGCTTTTTTGTATTATCAATCCAACGTTTGAACTGTGAAATGTTTTCAATCTTGATTCACGAAAATCAGTTTTGAGGTGTCAAATCCTAAATCACTTGCTTTCTTCATCAGCGAATTTTTTAGTGATTCATCAATCTTTTTATCTTTTGCCAAAATCCAAAAATAGGATTTGTCGTAACCCGACACAAGTGAGTAACGATAATTTTCATCTAATTCAAACACGATATAAGAGCTGTAAAATGGCTCGAAAAACGACACTTTTAAATGTGCTAAATTTGGCGAATCAACAAAATAAGCCTTTCCTTCTGCCTCTTTCCATTCTTTATTTTCGGCAGAATAACCACGATTTATGACTTTGACACCACCGTCATCACGCAAACGATATTCTGCATTTACTTTTGTTAAACCGCGTTCAAAAGAATGGTCTAATCTTGCGATTTCGTACCATTGCCCAAGATAACTATTGAGTTTGAAATTTTCTACAGGTTTTACATTTTCTGGAATCCCGACACAGCCAACTAATAATAGTGCTGAAATAATGGCTGATTTTTTTATCATCGAAACGATTGAAGCTGTATTTTTCATTGTGGATTTCCTTTGTTGTATTTTGTGTGTAAAAAATGCCATCTTTCGAAATTTAAAGAAAATTTCATCAAAATAGCGTGCCTTAAATTGTCAAAGCACGCTATTTTCAAAAATTAAATCACGACATTAACCAATTTTCCCGCAACGATAATTACTTTTTTCACGGCTTGACCGTCGATAAATTTCAACACGGCAGAATCATTTAACGCGGCAGTTTCAATTTCAGCATTTGATGCACTCGCAGAAACAGAAATTTTGCCGCGCAATTTTCCATTCACTTGCACCATTAAATCTAACG
>CAZLGN010000300.1:0-2358 GCA_964558865.1 uncultured Methylomagnum sp. | reverse complement strand
TTACAAAACCTTTTCAAAAAGAAGAAGTTATTGCGCGTGTTCGTGTTCATTTATCCTTAAATGTTGAACGCAAACACGCAGATGATTACGAAAAATTTCGTAATCATGTATTTGAACTCGTGGCTAGTAATAGTTCCATCAGTGATGTATTGATGACTATTGTGCTTGGTATTGAGCAACTTAAACCAAAAATGAAATGCAGTATTTTACTGCTCGATAATGAAGGGAAACATCTCATAACAGGAGCTGCCCCCAGTTTGCCAGATTTTTATAATACAGCGATTGATGGCATGGAAATTGGCATAGGGGCTGGTTCTTGTGGAACAGCCGCTTTTACTGGTGAATTAGTGATTGTTTCAGACATAACAACACATCCTTTTTGGAAACCTTTTAAAGAATTAGCTACCAAAGCGGGTTTAGGTTCGTGTTGGTCACAACCCATTATGTCTTCATCAAATCAAGTATTAGGTACTTTTGCTATTTATCATCATAAAGCAAGCACACCTACAAATTCTGATATTGATTTAATTAAACAATCTGCTTGTTTAATTGGTCTTTCTATTGAGCGAAAAAAAGCCGAAGCAGAATTACGCATTGCCGCCATTGCTTTTGAAGCTCAAGAAGGCATAATCGTTACAGATAAAAATAACCGTATTATAAAAACGAATAAAGCCTTTACTAAAATTACAGGTTATACGCCAGAAGACATAATAGGCAAGACACCAAAAATATTACAATCAGGTCATCATGATGCAGAGTTTTACACTGATTTATGGGTGTCTATCAATAATACTGGAAGGTGGGCAGGTGAAGTTTGGAATCGACGTAAAGATGCTAAGATTTATCCTCAATACATGATTATTACAGAGGTAAAAAATTTAGAGGGTGAAGTTACAAATTATGTCTCAACTTTCAATGACATTACTCTAAGCCGTGCTACCGCAGATGAAATAGAACAATTAGCGTTCTATGACCCACTTACTAATCTACCTAATCGCAGACTGCTTAACGATAGATTACATCAGGCTTTGGCTGATAGTCATCGCAATAATTCAAGTGGTGGGTTGTTGTTTATTGACATGGATAATTTTAAAAATCTTAATGACACGCTCGGACATGAAATGGGCGACTTGCTGTTAATACAAGTTTCAGAGCGACTAAGCTCTTGCGTGCGAGAAAGCGACACCGTTGCTCGATTAGGTGGTGATGAATTTGTCGTGTTACTAGAAGATTTGGAAGATGAAATGTCTGGAGCTGCCGCGCAGATTGAAATTATTGGTAAGAAAATTCTTCTCTCTTTGGGACAACTTTATGAGCTGAAGTCTCATCAATATCGTAGCACTCCTAGCATTGGAGCAGCTTTATTCAATGGTTTTGGGCAAACGCCAGACGAATTGTTAAAACAAGCCGATATTGCGATGTATCAAGTCAAAACAAGAGGACGTAATGATTTACAATTTTTTAATCCCGAAATGCAAGCAATCATCATGGCTCGTGAGGCTCTCAAACAAGAATTACATCTAGCGGTAATGGAAAAACAATTTAGGCTTTATTACCAACCACAAGTGTATCAAAACCGCCAGCTTTCAGGGGCAGAAGCATTGATACGCTGGCAACATCCGCAGCGCGGTTTAATTTCACCAGATAAATTTATCCCTCTAGCGGAAGAAAGTGACTTAATTTTATTGATTGGAAATTGGGTATTGGAAACGGCTTGTATGCAGTTAAAAATATGGGCAGAAAGTGAAGATACTGAGCATTTTCAACTGGCTGTCAACGTCAGTGCGCGTCAGTTTAGCCACCCTAATTTTGTTAGCGATGTGATTCGGCTTATCAATGAAACAGGCATTAACCCAATGCGGCTTAAATTGGAATTAACTGAAAGTATGGCTCTCAACAATCTAAAAGAAACTATCGAAAAAATGAACACCCTACGCGAAATTGGGGTAGGGTTTTCGATGGATGATTTTGGTACAGGGCATTCATCACTGTCTATCCTAAAGAAATTGCCAATTGAACAACTTAAAATTGACCAGAGTTTTGTGAGTGATATTTCTACCGATTTTGATGATGCGGTGATTGTACAAACTATTATTGCAATGGCTAAAAATTTAGGATTAAAAATTATTGCTGAAGGGGTAGAAACGGAAGAACAACGTCTATTTTTGGAGCAGCACGGTTGCCCACATTATCAAGGTTATTTGTTTAGTAAGCCTGTGCCAATTGATTTGTTTAACAAAATTGTCTTGGAATCAAACTGATAACCAGCATAGACGTTATCGGAATAAACACCGAGCTATGGTCATTTTCAATGCGAATATCGAAGGGTAATCGACCAAACCAACTGAACAAATTCGG
>CAZLGN010000299.1:0-2362 GCA_964558865.1 uncultured Methylomagnum sp. | reverse complement strand
CGCCGTTAGTTTCAGGTGCAGCAATTCGTTTTGAAGGACAAGTTTCGGTTTTTACACCGAGTAAAAATGATAGTCCGTGCTACAACTGTTTATATCAAAGCGACGGTGAAGAATTACAAACCTGTTCGACTAATGGCGTGATTTCGCCGATTGTGGGGATTGTCGGAAGTATTCAAGCGTTAGAAACGATAAAACTTATTTGTGGAATTGGCGAAACATTAACGGGGAGATTGTTGGTAATTGATGGGCTGACGATGGAATTTAATACGTTGAAATTAAGAAAAAATCCAAAATGCGTAACGTGTGGCGAAAGCTAAAATCTGCTATCTTTGTCGTTTTCTACTATTCATTTTCAAATTAACCATGAACGTTATTACAACCCCTATTTCTGATTTATTGATTTTTGAACCCAAAGTTTTCGGCGATACACGCGGCTTTTTCTTAGAAAGTTTCAATCAAAAAACCTTCCAAAATCTTACGGGTTTAGACGTAAATTTTGTCCAAGACAATCATTCGCGCTCAAGCCAAAACGTGTTGCGCGGTTTGCATTATCAAATCCAAAACCCACAAGGAAAATTAGTGCGCGTCGTGAGCGGTAACGTTTTTGATGTTGCCGTCGATTTGCGAAAATCGTCGCCCACCTTTGGAAAATGGCACGGCGTAGAACTAAGCGGCGAAAATCATCGCCAATTTTGGGTGCCTGCGGGTTTTGCACACGGTTTTTTAGTGTTATCAGAAACCGCCGATTTCCTTTACAAAACGACGAATTATTACGCGCCAGAATTTGAACGTTGCGTGCGTTGGAATGATGCCGAAATTGGTATTGATTGGGGAATTACAGAGCCACTTTTATCTGAAAAAGATAAACAAGGTTTAGCGTTGTGTGATGCAGAGGTTTTCGCATGAAAATTTTATTAACAGGTTGCAACGGGCAAGTCGGTTGGGAATTGGCGCGAACACTTTTACCACTGGGCGAAGTCGTTGCGTTGAATCGTGAGCAAGCAAATTTCACCGATTTGAAAACATTACGCGCCACCGTTCAAACCATTTGCCCCGATGTCATTGTCAATGCGGCGGCTTATACAGCGGTTGATAAAGCTGAATCAGAACGTGATTTAGCATTTTTGATTAACGCTGAAGCGGTAGACGTTTTAGCGGAAGAAGCCAAAAAACTGAATGCGTTATTGATTCATTATTCGACAGATTATGTGTTTGACGGGACAAAAGACGCGCCTTATAACGAAGACGATGTGCCGAATCCGCTTAATGTTTACGGCGAAAGTAAATTAGCGGGCGAACAAGCAATTCAAGCGAGTGGCGCGGATTATTTGATTTTTCGCACAACGTGGGTTTTTGCCGAACGCGGACAAAATTTTGTGAACAGCATTTTGCGACTAGCGGCAGAACGTGAAGAATTAAACATTGTCGCCGACCAAATTGGTGCGCCGACATGGGCGCGTTTTATTGCGGAAGCGACCGCGCATAGTATTCGCCAAGCACAAACTGAACGTGGCGCAAAGATTTTTGAATCAGGGATTTTTAATTTAACCAGCGCGGGCGAAACATCGTGGCAGGGTTTCGCAGAAAAAATTGTTGACATTGCGCGGCAACAAAATCGAACATTAAAAAATCGGGCGATTAACCCGATTCCAACTTCTGCCTATCCAACACCTGCAAAACGTCCTTTAAATTCGCGTCTTTCAACCGAACGTTTAACCGAACGTTTTAATTTGGTGATGCCGAATTGGGATGAAACGCTTAGTGCGTGTTTTAAAAGTACGAAGGCATGAAAAACCTCGATTTTGTAATGTGTTTTTAGAGTAAATTCATGCTGATTTTTCCAAATTAGCTTTCAAAATTGGAAATAACTAAGTTGAAATTACGCAATTTTCACAGAATCGATACTTTTAAAACACGCACTTAGGCTTTGTTTGAACGCGAACTAAACCACAATCGGTGAAATCGCCGTTTTTGCTAACGGCGATAAATCGCCTGATTTAATTTTTTGTCAAAACTATGAAAATCGTCATTTTGATTGCTGCTCTTCTCTTTTCGCACGCTAATTTTGCATTTAGCGAAGAAAAACTTAAACCGTTACATTTCGGCGTTTTGTCGTTTCGTCCAAAAGAAATCACGATGGCACAATGGCAACCACTGGCAAAAGAACTCGAGAAAAATTTATCGGGTTATCACGTCGAATTGATGCCAATGACTTATAACGAACTCGATAACGCCGCAAATAATCAACAATTAGATTTTGTTTTAACTAATCCTGAACATTACATTCTACTTAAACATAAATTAGCCTTGAAGGGTGCTGATTCCATTTAATGTGGCTTGAAGTGTTAAAAATACGGGTAAA
>CAZLGN010000298.1:0-2372 GCA_964558865.1 uncultured Methylomagnum sp. | reverse complement strand
ATTTTTCACAGAGTTTAAATCAATTTTTCTGGTAATTGGAGCCGCTCAATGTGGGATCAAGCTAAATTTTTCAACATATCTAGCGTTACTCGCAGTAAAGAAAATTTCAAATATCTCGCCCAACCGTCAGTAATGATGACTGATTACGACGGTAATCCTAATGGGACTTTTCTCACGTCCCAAGAACTTTACGACACAAAACTTAAATTATTGCCTGAATTAAACGGTGTCGCCGATTTAATGTTGGGGTCTGCTAGCCGAGGGATCTATAAAGAAGACGAAGAAACACCTACCGAATCAAAAGGTGGGATTCACTCTTATATTATAGTGGACGACGGCACTCGAATTCCCATTGTTGGTGAGCGACTAAAATATGCCGCATGGAAAGCAGGATATGGATACCATGCCATCGCAAAAAACGGCTCATTACTCGCCCGACAATTACTAGATGACGCTGTTTATACGCCTGAAAGATTGGATTTCATTGCCAGACCTAAACTTGGTGAAGGTATCGCTCAATTACCCCGTGAACGTCTTTATAAAGAAGGCAGCGTTTTATCTACGGCAGGCATGGAATTATCGGACTCTGAACGCAACGAACTTAAAAAACTGATTGCCGCAGACAAAGAAAGTCGAAAGGAAGAATCCAACAAAGTAAAACGTGTGTACAAAAAAACTGTTGTAAAAGAATTAGTTGGCAAAGGACTAACGCTAAAGGATGCACGGGAAGCCGCTGATAAAATAATCTCCAGCGAAAACAGCATTGAACTTCCGCATGAATGGGACTTGAAATGCCAAAGCGAGGGTTTTATCACTGTCGCAGATGTTATAGTGAACCCTGACGATTTCTTGGAAACTGTTTTTGTTGATCCGCTTGAAAGTCAAGACAGCGAAGAATATCGCGCCAAAATATACAAAAATCCTGATGGTTCAATTGTCTTAACCAGCTACAGACACGGTAGAACCAACTACATACTCAAATACGCCGATTCTCCTGAAAACGATTGGGAAATTAGATTGGAAAATCACGTTGAACACTTCAATAACGATTTTGCAGGTGTAATGATTGGCGGGGCATTCAAGTTAATGCGGCGCACTCCTGCCGCAGTAAATACTGACAATCGTGAAGGCTATGAATTTGTTAGCAAAGAGCCGTTAGCAATCGCTTATGGAAACAGACAAATTCAAGTCAGTTCTAAAGGCAAAACGATGAACGCCATTGACGCTTGGCTAAAACATCCGAAAGCTAAAATTTATACAGGTGGAGTCGTTTTCAAACCTAATCGGCAATTGCCTGAAGATTATCTAAATCTTTGGCAAGGTTTCACTGTTGAACCTAAACACAGCGCAAACACTTATCGTATCAGATACCACATCGAACACATCGTCTGCCAAAACAATCCAGAACTAATTAAATACGTCTACTGCTGGATTGCTTACACCGTTCAAAATCCAGATAAACCCGCAGGTTCAGCTTTAATTTGCAAAGGGCAAAAAGGTAGCGGCAAAGGAACACTTGGACATTTTCTCCGAAGTTTATGGGGGCAACATGGGATGCACATCACCAATGCGAAACATCTGATCGGTAATTTTAATGGTCATCTCATGGACTGTTGTTTCTTATTCTGTGACGAAGCCTTTTACGCCAAAGATAAATCTCACGAATCCGTTTTAAAAGCAGTTATCACCGAACCACTCCTAACTATTGAAAGAAAAGGCGTTGATGCGGTGCAACAGGCGAATTACCTCAAAGTTTTCATGGCTTCCAACAGTGAATTTACCGTCCCAGCCAGTTTAGACGAACGGCGATATTGCGTCTGTAAAGTATCAAGCGAAAAGATTGGTGATAAAAAATACTTCGATGAACTTCACGCTGATTGTCATGACAAAGATATTCAAGCCTCATTTTTAGCTGAAATGTTGTCGCATGACTTAACTGATTACTCGCCATCGAAAATTCCAGAAACAGAAGGGCTTCAAGAAGAACGACTACATTCTTTAAATTCTGTTGGATTATTTTTAGTTGATTATTTGAGCGATGTGTCCAACAGCTATTATGACCACAATCGCTGGGAACCATTGCAAACTTCAGAAATGGTTCATCGCATTTATTTGAAATGGTGCGACGACCAACGCATTGGCGAATATGGGCGTATGCGTAAGCAACAGGTCACTGAATATCTCAAACGTATTTATCCAGAAGGAAAACGCTTTGATAACAGACGCACCATAGAGTTCGGAACCCAACGAGAAGCCGTTCTTCTTTTTGAAGCATTTGAAAAAGTAAATTTAAATGTTGATTGGAATGTGGGTGCACCACACGGCTTTCTCATAAAAAATTAGCTTGACGAAGCATCAATACTAAAGAATTT
>CAZLGN010000297.1:0-2384 GCA_964558865.1 uncultured Methylomagnum sp. | reverse complement strand
GATGACATCACTATTCAATGCAGTGATTTTATTTTTTGAGTAATTAAACCAAATTCCCGATTTCCAGTCGTCTGATTGTTGAATGGTCATCGCATGATTAAGTTTTACATCAATTCCTTGGGTTTCGGTATCGACTGCGTTGGTAAAAAAACGTGCGCTTGTGACATTGTTAGCAGCTAAAACAGCTTTCTGTTGAGCGTTTGCCCCCGTTAAATTACCTGAAAGCATAATGCGATTAGTTACCTGAGTATAAAAATAATCCAGCATTAAAGAGGTCTTGGTTGTGGGTTGAAACACCGCGCCTATCGTGAAATGCTCAGAAAGTTCTGGTGTGAGAGCCGTTGCGCCTAAGGCTTTAGACACCTTATGGTCAGGTATAAAAGTGCCTGACGTGCTTAGACCACCTGAGCCAGATATGAATGTAGACGTTTGAGAGAAAGACGATTGTGCTAATGACGGCGCTCTAAAGCCTGTACTGTAAGACGAGCGAAGAAGAACTTCTGGAATTGGATAATAACCCGTTGAAAGTTTGTAATTTGTTGTTGTGCCAAAATCACTAAAGTTTTCAAAACGTAGCGCACCCTCAAGATCCCAAGTGTCAGTAGCGTGATAGACCACATCAGAATAAGCCGCTTGAGATTGACGCAGTGCATCAATTTCGTTGTCAGGATGATAACCCGCGAATCCTTGAGAACCATTTTGGAAGTAAGACGCTTTTTCCCCAGCTTCTATTTGATAATTTTCTACTCGATATTCCAAGCCGCCCGAAACATCAAAGTCCCCTAATGACTTTGTTAAATCAAGGTTAGTCGTATTTTGGGTAAAAATTAAGTCACCGTTTTTGAAGTCACTGGGGGAATCAGCACCCAGTGCGTAGTTCATGCTGTTGTCAACACCATAACTAATTTGATTGCTGCCGTAGCTATTGCTTAAATCCCAGTTTATACCGTTATCTAAACGCCCGCGTGAGCCTAAAAGAACAGAGTAATCTAAAATATCAGCCTGAATCATCGGCAAAAAACCATTTGGGTATTTTGACGCAGTGACAGGATTATGATTTTTTGGTCTGAAAAATGCCCCCGATTCGCTTTCACGATAATTGAGCTGTATTTTGCTATAAAGATCATAACCTTGTTCTTGTGGCGCATCGGCATTGATCATCAACTTGAGATTTTGTGCTTCGGGTATGCCGTCTTGAGTTTTTTTCTCACGGGGGCTAATGCGTGGATCGTTACCCGCCCGCTGAGTGCTTTCTTGGTTTTGGGCAGAGAGAGCGAAGTTCACATAGCCGTCATACGGTAAAGATTTTGAGCCAAAATAATCGACATAAACTTTTTCACCATCGCCTTTTTTTCGCATTCCACCCTGAACGTTGACGGCGTTATCGTGACCAGCACCTTTCAAAATGATATTTATTACACCACTAATCGCGTCAGAGCCATATTGCGCCGCCGCACCATCACGCAGGATTTCGACTTTTTCGATGTCGTTAATGGCAATGCTATCCAAATCAACATTGCTTGAACCTCGCGCGACAGTGGAATTGACATGAAGAAGCGCGGAAGTGTGCAGTCGTTTGCCATTCACGAGTACCAAAATTTGGTCAGAACCCATGCCTCGGAGCGTAAATCCTCGCACATGGTCACTGCCATCATTGATAGCACTTTCAGGTGCATTAAAGCCAGCAACAAAATAGCGTAAAACATCGGGAAGAGTTGTATAACCTGATCGCTCGATTTGATCATAGGTAATGACATCGACGGGTGAGCGTGCGTTCAAAAAATTTTTCGCACCTGTTCGTGACCCGACATCTGCCTTGAGTTCTGATGATGTGTTTAATAAATCTTCTAGGCTCAGGTCTTGATTGTCCGCAGACATAACAGAAGTGGATAACCCAGAGATGAATAGACAGACGAGCGTTTTTTTAAATGAGAAAGTCATGGTTATTTATTCTGAATTACGTCTGAAATTTGTAAAAGAGTAGACTGAATTTGAAAATTAGCCTGTTTGGTACGGTCTAAGTTAATTCGCAAACGCGGTTTTTGGGAAACAAAATAAATTTGAATCATGCCATTTCGTTCAGCAAAGCCACGCATACTGCTGATAGTGAGAATGTTGTTTGCTTTTTTGGCAGACTCAAGAATTTTTTCAAGCTCTGCTGGGTTGGTATCTGAAATATAAAGCACGTCACTATTAGCGAGTTGATCAATGCTACTAAGATGTTTTATTTTGACCTGTTTGTTGTTTATTTTTGTATTTGCATAGATGCCTTGTAAGAGATCTGTATATGAGTGATCTAATACAGAAATAGTGAATTCGTCGTTATTTTGATCTTGTCTGCTTATGAATTGCGCCATTTTTCCGCTTACCAAACCCTGTAATTG
>CAZLGN010000296.1:0-2385 GCA_964558865.1 uncultured Methylomagnum sp. | reverse complement strand
AACGTAACATTTTCGTTTTTGTTACGTTTTGTTACGCTCTCAAAATCGTTAAATTCTGGCGCGTTTTTTTCAGGTAACAGGTGAAGCGGTGGAAATTTGGTGATATTATCCATTCTTGAATTCCATTATCTTGACAGGTAGTGATTTGAAAGCCCGTTGGAGTTCGTCGCTCGCAGGGCTTTTTTATTGCCTAAAATTTAGGGTGAAAGGCATTAAGTCATGTGTCGGTTAGTGATTCAATCGTTTTTTGTCATTAAACACTTTAAAGCAACCACGCCCGTGTTCTTTCGCTTGATAAAGCGCACCGTCGGCGGCATCAATCAAACTTTCTGGCGTTGTTCCGTGCCGTGGATAAAAACTAATTCCAATGCTCGCGCCAATCTGAACGATATTTCCGTCCGATAATGCGAATGGTACGGTTAAATCGGCAATCACGTTGGAGGCTACGTTTTCTGCGTCTTCGTGGTCGAAGCAATTTTCTAAAACAATCACAAACTCATCGCCGCCCAATCGTGCCGCCAAATCGCTGTCTCGTATTCGCAGAGTAATCCTTGCCGCGACTTGTTTAAGTAAATCGTCGCCTGCCGCGTGTCCTAGCGTGTCGTTCACGGCTTTAAATTTATCTAAATCCATCATAAATACAGCGAATCTTTTGCCTTCTCGACGACTTAATTTGATTGAATCATTCATGCGGTCAAGCAATTTTCGACGATTTGGCAACCCTGTAAGAGTGTCATGAAACGCGAGTATCTCAATTTCTATTTCATGTTTTTGGCGTTCGGTAATGTCACTAAACGTCGTAATTACACCTGTGCAAATACCGTTAGCCATAATGGGCTGTGACCTGTATTCAACGGGAACCGCAACGCCATCTTTTCGCCAGAACACTTCGTCAGTGACGTAGATATTTTTCTGTTGTCGATAAACGTTATGCACTTTGCATTCGTCGGAAGGATAAGGCGACCCGTCGGGGTGTGAATGATGAATCAATTCGTGAATGTGTTGTCCAATGACTTCTTCTTCGGTTTCGTAACCAAAAATCTTCAAAAATGAATGATTTACAAAGCTACAAATACCTTGAGTATCTACACCATAAACACCTTCCGCCATTGAATTTAATAACGCTGACATTGAATTGACTAACTCTGAATTTTTAGAATGCGTTTCAACTAAATGCCTAACGATTTCTTTGTTGCGTGAAAAAATGGCAAGCGTTAATGAAGCGAGTGCCACAAAAATTGCGATAAACGAGACAAACGGCAAGAGTAAATGTTGGTGTAAATCGTAATTTGGTAAGCGAACACTATCTGCTCTGACAAAATAGGTGGCGAACATCGCCGTGTAATGCGTTCCAGAAGCCGCTAACCCCATAACTATTGCACTAAAGATGTTTTTATTGCCAAAAAGTACGATTTTATTTTTTGATTTCAATGCAATAAAGGACGATGCGACCGCAACAACAACAGATAAAGCAAACCACGTTGGATTGTAACTAATCTCCGCGCTCTCTAGCTGCATACCACCCATTCCGATGTAATGTGTCAAGCCAATGCCGCTGCCAAGAAAAATGCTATTTAGCCAGATTGGAATAGGTTTAATGCTTGAAATACCCAATACAACCGCACTAACCAAAACAACTGGAAAGATTGAAATGATAGTTATCCACAAGCTGTAATCCACATGGCATGGCAAATTTAACGCTAACATCGCAATGAAGTGCATTGCCCAAATTCCAATACCTAAAGCTAACGAACTGACAACAATCCAAATTAACTTTTCAATCATGGAATAGCCATGCTTGATTCTGCTGGCAGCATTGAATGCCGCGTATGCCGCCAAAATAGCGATCAACACTGAAGTAATAACCCACCACGGATTATATGTTCCAACGTAAAGAGATTCCCTGTCTAACAAACCGCTTTGAAATGGAATGTTCAAACTCGATAACAATGTCATGGTAATTCTCCCAGTGTGCCGATCTAAAAAAGTGCGGCGTTAATTTGCGGCTAATTCTTCAATTTTTTTCAATTCTTCATCGTTGATTGTTCCGTCTTTTAATCTGTTTTTCAGTGCAATCAGTATTCCGAATAATCGTGTATCAATTCGCAATGATTTCGTTTCGTGAGCTTCTTTTTTTCTGCCTGCACCTTCACGCCGCCCACCGCGTTGTTTTGGCAGGTTTGGCAATTCTCGCGTTGTGTCTGTTGCTTTGTTCATTTCATTACCTTTTGTTTGATTTGTGTGCCTCGTATCAAATCATAATGCGGCACAACAATCAAACTTTCATTTGTTTTTTTATAGCGGCTTGCGTGTTTGTTGGTTTCTTTCGCGTGGTCTTTCTTTTTTTGGGGTGTTTCGCGGGGTCTTTTTTCTTTTCGTTTGCTC
>CAZLGN010000295.1:0-2404 GCA_964558865.1 uncultured Methylomagnum sp. | reverse complement strand
AATGCGTTTTTGTTAAGTGGCTGTAACGATATGCAACAATCAAAACCTGCTACGCAATCCGTTACAAAATACACTGAAACATCAGTTTTACTTTCAGGAAAAGTTGAAAATAAAACAGGCAATGTTGAAGCCCTTGACGGTGAAAATGTCGTTGCTTCGACGAGTATTGAAAATGGGCGTTACCAATTAGAAATTCCTGCACAAACAAAATTACCTGTCGTGTTGCAATCGGGTGATTTCATTTCAGTCGTGGTTGATGCGGACGTAACCAATTACGACATCAATTCATTCACGACCAACATTGCGGCGAAAGCGAAATCGTTAGGCGGTTACACACGCAAAAATATGATTTCAGCTGCCAGTGGTAGCGTTCACACGCCCGATGCAAATAAAACCAGCACAGGTTGGCGTGGTGATACAACTGCACAATATGGCGGTTGGCATTAAAAAATGAATCTGACGCAAATCAAATGCCTTGCTGTTTTTGGACTTTTCGCCATTATTGGTTTTGGTCCAATTTCACCTGGTTGCTTAATTGGAATGTCCATTGTGTTGATGCGTCCAATTTGGTTTTGGAATCTTATCGGGAATTTGTATAACAATCCGCAACCTTATCAGCTTAGTTTTTCGATTGAATCAACGCAAGCACGAAAAAAGACGTTTTTATTTTTGTTATGCTTATTTATTGTTGATATTGCACCTGTTCCCGTTACGCCCGTTATCGCGTTTTGTATTATTTTAAGCAGACCATTATGGTTTTATCGAGTAGTTACAAGCGTTTATGGAGGGTTTTAAAAATGTGAAAAATAATTGTCAAATTTCGAGTAATCCACACCATTAAAAAAATAATAATGACTAAATCAAACAGAGAGGATTTTATGAATAAGTTTTTAAAAAAAGCGTCACTCGGATTAACCGCGTTACTTTTCTCATCTGCACTTTGGGCGCATGGTGGCGCTGCAGGAACAGATACAGACCAATGTAAATTTGAATTAGAAAAAGACCACTGGATTCATTACACCGCTTATCAACCAACCGCTTATCCAGCCGAGGATTTTTGCGGCAACATTCCAGGCACGGGTTCGTTAACCCAATTGGTTTTTGATTACCAAGATATGAAATACCGTAATCGTGCCGTTGAATTTGAAGTAACGAAAGAACCTGAAGGCAAACGTGTTTTTTTCCAAGAAGCAGCAAAACATAAGTCTGGTACAGTGTTACTTGATTTAAAAGATGGCGTACCTGAAGTAGGAAAATACTTAATTCACATCACTTTGCTACCTGAAGAAGGCACATCTGAGCAACGTTTAGATGCACACATGGGTTTTCAAGCAGGTAAAGGTCAAAGTGCAAGCAAAAATGAAATGTTCTTGTATGCCTTCTTTGCCTTTGCAGGTTTGTATCTCGTGTATTTATCAAGTGCGGGTTTCAAACGCACTGTTGATGGCTTATTTGGTAAATTGAAAGACTAATCGGCATTTTAAACAGGGATGTTTTTATCGTGAAAGAACGATTACCAACTTAATTCGTAAGGAAAAAAATGGCTTACTCTGACAAATTTATTCAAATGGGCGAAGCAGCACGCGCTCACGTTTTACCAGTTCAACCTAATGAAATCGATGCTTTATTAGCAACGGGTACTGTAGCCTTAGATATTCGTGATAAAGAAGAACACGATGCTGACCATATCGCAGGTTCTAAACACATTAGCCGAGGTAAGTTAGAGATGAATGTCGAAGATGAAATCCCCGATTTAGATACTCCCATTATTACCTATTGCAATGTAAATTACCGTGGCGCACTGTCAGCTGATACTTTGCGTACTATGGGGTATAGTAATGTGCGATATATTGAAGGTGGGCTAAAAGCCTACCGTGCGTGGCAAAATCAATAATAAAAACAATAAGTATTTTTTAACCGCAACAACAATGAGGTGTTTTATGTCAAAAGTATTAAATGAAGTATTACTCGCAAATCGTGGTTATGTCGCTGGCTTTGAAAAAGGTGATTTAGCCATGCCACCTGCGCGTCAGTTTGCCATTTTAACCTGTATGGATGCACGCTTAGACCCTGCAAAATACGCTGGTTTGAGTGAAGGTGACGCACACGTTATTCGTAATGCTGGTGGTAGAGCCAGTGATGATGCAATTCGGTCACTTGTCATTTCGTACAAATTACTCGGCACAAAAGAATGGTTTGTGATTCATCACACAGATTGCGGAATGGAAACATTCACCGATGAAATTATGCGCGGTTTATTAGCAAGTAGCTTAAAAACAGCGAGTGTTGATGCAAATGGCTGGCACGATTGCTGTGAAGGCGGTGGTTCACATGAAGCCAAACACATTTCATGGCTAACGATTAGTGATTTAGCACAAAGTGTGGTTGAAGATGTGATTCGCAT
>CAZLGN010000294.1:0-2410 GCA_964558865.1 uncultured Methylomagnum sp. | reverse complement strand
AAATTCCATCAACAAATCCGCAATGTTTCGCACTTCTTCGGGCGTTAAATCGGGCGCAATTTTCAACACCAGCGGCACATAACGCCCGTGTTGAATTTGTAATTTCAATTGTTCTTCTTTCATTTGCGAAATCAGTTTTTTCAACTCATCGCCTTGCTGTAATTGGCGCAAATTTTTCGTATTTGGTGAGGAAATGTTCATTGTGACGTAACTCGCCACCGAATAGACTTTCCGTAAACCAATCAAATAATCGTCGTGCGCGTTTTCAATCGGCGTGTCCGCATTTTTTCCGATGTTTATCCCTAAAACCCCCGAATACGCACTGCGTTTTACTTGTTCTAATAAGTAATCGATGCCTTTGTTGTTAAAACCCATGCGGTTAATAATCGCTTCGTGTTCAGGCAATCGAAATAAACGTGGTTTGGGATTGCCTGCTTGTGGACGTGGCGTAACAGTTCCGACTTCTAAAAAACCAAATCCCAACGCGGCAAAGCCGTCTAAACAATCGCCATTTTTATCTGCGCCTGCCGCCAAACCAACGGGATTTTTAAACGTCAACCCCATGACCGTGACAGGTTTATCAGGAACGTTTGGATAAAGTAATCCAGCGGCATTTTTGGTCGCCATCAAAACTTTCAAACTCAACTCGTGGGCGGTTTCTGGCTCAATTGCAAAAACTAACGGACGTAATAACGAATAAGGATTCATAGCGGTTTCTTCGGTAAATGTTTAAAAAATTGATACGGTTCGGGATTCACAACAGGCGCACGATTTAAAATTAAATCCGCTAATAATTGCGCTGAGGCGGGTGCCATCGTCAAACCGTTGCGAAAATGTCCCGCGTTTAAATTCAAGTTGTGAATTTCAGGATGTCGCCCAATATACGGCACGCCGTTTTCCGTTGCAGGACGTAAGCCCGCCCAATGTTTAATCATGGGGACATTTTTTAATGCGGGTAATAATGTCGTCGCAAATTCAAAAAGCTGATTGTGTGCGTCAACGGTAATCGTTTTATTAAACACGTCATATTCGACGGTACTGCCAACGATAATTTTGCCGTCTCGACGTGGAATTAAATAACGGTCGCCATCTAAAACAATATGTTGCAATGTTCCGAGTGGCGCGTCGAATAACAACATTTGTCCTTTTGCGGGATAAATTTCAGGCGCATCGAGAAGCCCAATCAAAAGTTGTTGAAAAATTGACCGCGTCCACGCGCCTGTTGTCAGTACGATTTCATTTACTGCAAATCTGCCTTGGCTGGTGTGAACGTCACGAAGGCGATTACGATTAAGCATGAAGCTCGTGATGTCACAATTCTCAATCAGCCGCACGCCTTTTTTTAACACATCTTGTTTCAAGGCTTGCAGAAAACGGGGATTCCGAATTTGGGCAATTTCAGGCAAAAAAATGGATTTTAATGTGTTCGCGTTCAATGAATTAAAAAAATCGCTCTCAGGCGTTTCGATTTTGATTTGTGAGCGTTCGCACCATTCACGCGCCAAAGCGTCATCAGGATTTTGCATAATCAACAATCCGCTTTGCGTCCATTCAGGATTGATGCCTGTTTTTTCGTGTAAATCAGCGGCAATATCAGGATAACGTTTGATGCTTGGTAAAACTAAATCGGTAATTGATTGCGCTTGTCGCCAAGGATAAAGTGGCGACAAAATTCCACCGCCCGCCCATGAGGCTTCTTGTCCGCAGACGTTTTTTTCTAAAATCGTGACCGACGCGCCTGCGTTTAAAAATTCGCGTGCAGTCATCAAACCCATTACGCCGCCGCCAATAATTGTAATGTCCGAACTGTGCATTATATAAATTCCGCTATTATGTTAATCGTCTAAATTGTTTATGTGAATTGGCAAAATAAAAAATTTCGACAATCTCACGTCATCGAGAAATTGGCGAAATGTTAGCCCGAAAAATGGTAAAAATTTGCACATTACATGAACTTGTCCTAGCGATAGCCGTTTAGTGGTTGGTTGTTCACCAGTGGCTTATGCTACAATTCAACCTTTATAAATTACCGAACGAGGAAAATTACAGTATGGCAAAAGAAGATCAAATAGAAATGGAAGGGAAGGTCATAGACACCTTGCCGAATACGATGTTTCGGGTACAACTCGAAAACGGTCACATTGTTACCGCACATATTTCTGGCAAAATGCGTAAGCATTACATTCGTATTTTGACGGGTGATAGCGTCAAAGTTGAAATGACTCCTTACGATTTAACCAAAGGTCGTATCACTTTCCGAGTGCGCTAATTACAACGCACTCGTTATCCAATTGTTAATCTGTCAAAAGCGTTTCGTCAGCACTTTCAATCGTAAATGCTAATTCATTATTTTTCACACTGATTTTAACGTGTCCCCCGTGCGCGAGTTCTCCAAAAAGCAAATCATTAG
>CAZLGN010000293.1:0-2414 GCA_964558865.1 uncultured Methylomagnum sp. | reverse complement strand
CCTCCAAATTTAGTTTTTATTATCCTGATGTGATGCAAAAATTTTGTAGGGGGCGTACTGCGTGCGCCCGCATAACAAAATCGTATCAATGGCGCGTTGCATTTAGGCAGGTTCACGCCGTGAACCCCTGCCGATATACCGATTATTATGACGACGGCGTAACATCAGTTATCGAGCGGCAATTCAAACCAGAATACGCAGCCATGTCCTTCGCCTTCTGATTTCACGCCAATTTCACCACCATGATGTTCGACAATTTTTCGACATAACGCCAAACCCACGCCCGTTCCTTCAAAACGACTTCGTGCTTGCAAACGTGAAAAGACTTTGAATAATCGGTCAATCTGATTTGAATTGATGCCGATGCCGTTGTCACGCACTTCAACGCGAAACCTATTTTCCGTGAAAGTTGCCGATACTTCAACGTGCGGCAATTTGTTTTCGTCGTGATATTTTAGCGCGTTGCCGATGAGGTTTTGAAAGAGTCGCGTTAGTTCATCGCGGCTCGCTACTAAATCAATCCAATTACCTAAAATTTCAACTTTGCCCCCGCTGGTTTCTAACGCGGGTCTTAAAAACGAAATTGCTTCATCAATCGCTGCACGAGTAGAAATAACGGTTAAGGCTTCTGAATTTTTACCCACTCGCGAATAGTCGAGTAGCGATAAAATCATCGAATCCATACGTTTTGCACCGTCAACCGCAAAGGTAAGAAATTGGCGCGTATCATCGTCTAATTGTGTCGCTAATGCTGTTTCAATGAGCGATAAATAACTTGTCACCATTCGCAACGGCTGACGCATATCGTGTGAAACGGCGTAAGCAAATTGTTCTAAATCCGCGTTCGAGCGTTTTAATTCTGATTCAAGTATGTGTCGCTCTGTCACATCTTGAGCAATACCGATAAATCTAATCGGTGTCTCGTCATCCGAAAATTGGGCGCGTCCAGCGGAGCGCATCCAACGAATTTCTCCATCAGCAATAATTACGCGATATTCCACGTCGTATTTTGCTTTATGAACAAGGTGCATTTGTTTTGCATCAATTACCTTTTGTCTATCGTCAGGATGAACAATTGCTAAAAAATCATTCCACGTTACTTTTTCAGAAACGGGTAATTTCACTAATTGGAATAATGAGTTTGACCATATATTGTTTCCGTTAATTAAGTCCGCTTCCCATGAACCAATGCCGCCATATTCTTGACTAAGATTAAGTCGTTGTTCACTGTCTCTTAATTCTTGTTCGACTTGTTTGCGTTCAGTAATATCAATTACAAAACCATGCCACAAGGTAGAGCCGTCTTCTTCTCGTTGTGGTCGAGCATTACCCGCTAACCAACATTCTTTTCCGTCCGCAAATTTAAGACGATATTCATCACTCCACGGGCTTAAATCCCGCGCGGATGTTTTAATTTTTTCAATGTGATTGGCTAAATCATCAGGATGTACCATGGTAAAAATAGCACTAGCATCTTCGCAAACCGCTTCGGGCTTAACGTGATAAACATCGTGTAAGGCTTCGTTAGCGTAAGGTATAAAAACACTGCCATCAGCACGCATCTGAAATTGAAAGACAACGCTTGGTAATTGATTCGCGATTTTATACAAGCGTTCCGCCGTCTCTTGTTGTGCTGAGACAGCGCGTATTCGATCGGCTATTTCGATTCGCAATTGCTTCATTGTGAGATTTACTTTATCAACATAAGAAGCTAGCGACACACCAACGCCAGATAAAATTAACATATATAGCCAATAATTACGCAGTTCACTTATCGCAATTTCATTAGCAAAATAGCCAATTTTTAAATACGCGCTCAACATGGATTGCGTAGCGGTAATCAGTATAACTAGCGTTGCGCCACGCATTCCCATGCGGATTGCGACAATCGACACGCAAAAAAACATCACATAGCCTTTTGGTGCATTACTTAGAAATTCACTCAGCCAATTGAGAAAAATAATTTGTCCAGTAAGAAAAGTTGCACTGACTAATAAAATACCTTCAAGCCATTGTTTGCCTTGAATTTCTGTCAGTTTCTTTTCATGCCAAATCAAGGCAAATGGCACGAGTAACACCACACCTAATGTGTCGCCCATCCACCAAGTTAATACATTTTTCAGGTAATCGGCAGAGTTAATAAAACCCAACACCAACAACGTTAACGTGCCAATCACACCACCGACAATACTGGCAACGCCACCGCAAAATAAAATAAGCCTTAGATAATTTTGCAATACGCTTTGTGAAACTACGCCCTTTTTTGAAAGCAACCAAAAACCCAATGACACTTCGAGTACATTTGCCAACGTGACACCCACCACGCCGATAAATGAATTATGAGCCAAGACATTGAATGCCAACATGCCGAAAAATGCGCCCCATAAATAACGCCAACCGCCAATGAGTAATGC
>CAZLGN010000292.1:0-2421 GCA_964558865.1 uncultured Methylomagnum sp. | reverse complement strand
AATGTGTAATATAAGTCTTTAACATTACCGTTACAAGTGTAAAATAATTCAAAAAGTTAGTTTTCTTTACACGGTGGAATGCGGGTTGTAGCGGATGCGTGAAGTGTTAAATAATGTGTACCCATTTTTACACAGAGCGCATAACAAAAATTTCATTTAATTTGCACATTGCATCCCATTTGGTATGCTATGAAAGTTATAAAGAATTTAGGGGAATGCTATGTCAGCAAAAGTACAAACCAGTCTACGTCTTGATGCCGCAAAATTTAGCGAGGCAAAACAGATACTCGCGCATTTAGGAATGAATTTCAGTGAAGCAGTCAATATCTTCACATCTCAAATAGTCGCACAACGGGGATTACCTTTTCAGGTCGTCTTACCCAACGAAGAAACAAAAGCGGCGATGCTGGACGTGCGTGCAGGGAAAAATCTTGAATCGGTTAGTCTTGAACAATTACAACAAGAAGTTTCTTTGAAATGAAAAGTCTCTCACGTCACAAATCATTCATCAAAGATATGCGTACAGTGCGCTTAACCGAGGGACAAGCGACAAAATTATTTTTATATGTTGCTGATTTGTTAAATGGCAAAAACTTACCGCCAGAAGCCAAAGACCACGCTCTGCAAGGCGATTGGCTTGATTTTCATGAGTTCCATTTAGGCGGTGATATGCTTGTCATTTACAAAAGTGACAAGAAAACTGTTTATTTAACGCGCTTAGGTTCACATTCCCAACTATTTAGTATGTAAATACATATTACACCTTACCGAATTTTGAAATTACTATGTCGATTTAGTCTCATGTTCCATTGATTTATAGGCAATAAGCATCCCTTCAAGGATAGCTTTTTCTGTTTGAGACTTTTCAAGTTCGGCGCGTAATGTGGTGATTGTTGTATCAGCTTTTTCAGCTATTGCAGATTTTATTTTTAAATCATCAATTAGCACTTCTTGAGCTGCAACCTTAATGTTTAATCGTTCATGTTCGGTTTCTAATCGTTTGATTTCATGCAACGCTTCTTCACGTTCAGCATTGGATTGTTCTACCAATCGGTTAGTTTCATCTCTAATTGTTTTAATCATTAGGTTGCATTGGTCGTTAGCTACTTTCCAAATCAAAGCAGTGGCTCTTTCGCCAATAGCCGCAATTTCAGTAGGCAACTCAATCGGTTCGACATTGTGATTGGATAACCTATTTTCTTTCCACTGTTTCAAAATGGGATTGATAGTTGAAAAGCTCCCACTGCCTAATTCCTCGCGTATTCGTTCAAGTGTTGGCTTGATACCTTCCGCAGCCATTTTGTTACATATTTCAATGATTCGTTTTTGCATTGTGATTCCTTTTTGTAGTATTTGTAATAATACATAATACTACAAATACTACAATTAAGAAATAGAATTTAGAGCAAAATCGCTGGAGGCGTGATTATTCGCGGAAGGGTTTGACACACTCGTTTTTACTTGTTTCCAATTGAATCGCTATCATCCTCGTCATCAACGATTATTGAATCCGTAACATTCATAACTACTGGTTTAACTTTATTCTTACCGCCTGTAACTTGTTGTTTAACAGCGGCATCAAGAATGTCCTTTATCCACACGCCTAATTTCCTGCCACCAGCGGCTTTGATGTAGTTTGCACGTTGTTTTTCAGTGCATTCAAAACTCACACCTGTTTTCTTAACTTCATTCATCCGAGTAACCCTTTTAGATTGACCAATATACATTGGGCAATTTTAATAAAAAGATGATGCAACAACAATGACCTGATATACCCGTATGTGCAAGTTACATCACTACTACATCAAACCGAAAACAAACGTGATTAAAATATCGGCGCGATTTGCTGAAAAACTGAGTATTAAAAGCTCAAGCCTGATTTTTTATAATCCCAAACTTTAACAGTTTGGTGTACTACTTGTAAGAAACTAACAGTACAGAGTCAGCCATAAAATCATGAGCGCAAATGTCTGTTTTAGCGATGCTTACCCGACTGGGTACTCGAAAAAACAACAAGGATTGAATGATATTTAACTCATTCCTACCGTGTAACACTTTGTACTTGAACTTCGTACCGTAATCAAAATGCGTTATATCATAACGGCGTGTGAAATATGTTTCACAGTATTAACTTCATGACCTTAATATTGTCGAGTCCGAATCCCATTGATTGAAAGCTGAGACAAAATAATTTTCAATTAAAATACCAAAATGACACAACCTGTCATCGGTGTGGTTTATACTTACAGCTGTTTTAATTCATCGCAACTTTTTATTTTTTACAACCTGAGAAAATTCCAATGTCAATGTTCAAAAACTTCAACAGCAAACCAAGCAAAAATTCATTAACACCACGTCTAGCATTTACGGGTGCTGATTCCATTTAATGTACTGTCGCCCCCTGAAATTGATCAATTTTTT
>CAZLGN010000291.1:0-2431 GCA_964558865.1 uncultured Methylomagnum sp. | reverse complement strand
ATAGATACTAGAAAACCATAGATTTTATGGATTTTCATAGATTTTTAGTAGCGGCAATGTCGGAATTTTGGGAAAATTATCAGGCAAAAAAGAAACGCTTTTTGAAAGCCAAACCGAATGCTTGCGTGAGTATTACGAATTACAAACATGGAATGTGGCGTGGCTCTTTGCAGAACAACTTTTACAACGCTGTTTAGTTGAGTTTAGAGACAAAATCCAATTGATTTTTGTCGAATTAAAACGCTCGATTGAAGACACACAACAATTCTTCGATAAACGTCGGGCGGCGACTTGTTGCGCTCAAGAAGGTTCAGACATCAAACAAAATCTGATTAAGTTTTACGAACCCGACAAAGTTCAAGAATTCTGTCGCAGTCTTTTAACTGCTGAAAGTAAGCAGAAACAATGGGCGCAACGTTCACGTTCTGAATTTGTAAATACAGCTGAAACCAACAAAGTTGATTCGCGCAGCAAAGAAAAGTATTTTACTGCCTTACTGCAACACGGTGATTTACGAAATATCCTTGAACAAGTAGCACGGGATAATTCTCAACAAGCGCATGACGAAGCGACGAGTATAAATAATCGTTTAATTGGTGCAAATATCGTGTCGCGGTTGGCAGGACAATTTCAAGATAAAGAAAAATTACGTTCTTACATTCGCGACATCGTAACTAGCACGCAAACGTTTATGCGTTTTAATCAAAGCGAAATCACCACTGCACCAAGTGCGGTAATGGCTGTGATTTTGCCACGTTGCGAAGAAGTAAAAGCGTTCCGTGATGAGTTGGCGAATTTATTTGTAAGCAATCAAACACCAGGAATTACACTTTGTATCGTAGATAGCTCTCGCAATCTCAATCAAATTTCGTTGGTTAGTTTTAAATTCGGCTTTCCGTTACGTTTTTTACAACCTGTGCAGTTCTTGAAGGAAAAATACGATTTACGTCTGCAACAAAATCCTGCGCGTGCAAAACTCGAAGTGCATATTGAAGACCACCCCGCAGATCGTCTACCAGAATTATTCCGTCCTCGACCTGACCAAATGGGCAATCGTATTTTACCGCTGTATCAATTGGCGATTGGTTTGGATTTATTAAAAGGTCAACTCGATGCCGCAACAAATAAACAACGTTGGCGATTAGAAACTATTGATTCAGATGGGTTGCCAGAATATCACTTTTACCCGAATGAAGTGGTGTCGTTGTTGGTTGCTTCAAATGACGGGACTTCAATATCAAGTGGCGCATTACAAGATGCACTAAATGGTGCAACAGAAGACCAAGTTTTCTATCTTGAAAAATCGGTAAATCCAATTATCAAGTCTGAAATTTATCAAACGGCAACCGCGAGAGATGGTTTAAAAGCAAAATTGCGTGAGCAACTTGGCGTGGTGTTATCACATAGAGATAACAATGCAGAAGATGCTTTTTATTTGAAATTGCGTGAAAGCACTAAAACATCAATCGGTATGATTGACGGTTTAATTTGATTATTTTTGGAGATTTAAAAGATGGCACGAGCAAAATGTAACAACGTGAATTGCGACGCGGCAATGCGTAGTGAAATGATTGAAATCCCACAAGATGGCAAATGTCCTGAATGTGGAAGAACTATGCAACCTGAAGGTGCCGCAACCAATAGTGCGACCGAAATAGCTCGAAAAAAAAGAATGCAAACGCTGATGATTGGCGGCGGTGTTGGTACGTTGTGTCTCGCAGGCGTATTGGCGTGGATTTTTATGGGTGAAAAATCACCAACTGTCGATGCTCCTGTAGAAGAACAAGTCAGCATGGCTGAAATGGTTGAAGCACCACCGCCTGTTGCTCCAGCTCCTGTAGCAGCTCCTGTTATTGAACCAGAACCCGCTGAACCCGTTTCAACTACACCATCACTTGAAACACAACAACATGTTAAACAGGCAATGATGTTCGTTTCACTTGCAAAAGCTAATCCGACTACGCGCGGTGAAAATATCAAAAATGCGTTAGCGGAATTTGATGTTACGGTGAAACAAGAAGAAGCCCAAGGGCGGTGTTTTGCGACGGCTTACATGAATCGCGGTATTGCATATTGGTTGGATAAAAAATTAAATTTGGCTGAAAAAGATTTAGTCAAAGCCAGTGAATGTGATGCTAAAAACCCTGTTATTTTTTACAATTTAACCAGTTACTACTCGGCAATTAACAAAGCTGATTTAGCGTTAGATCCATTGAATAAAGCTCTCGACTTGGGTTTTAAAGATTGTGATATTTTACGCAAAGACCCAGATTTGAAAAATCTTCGCAAAATGGATGAGTTTAAACGTGCATTGGAACAACATTCGTTATTTTGTTTAAAGTAAAACACAATGAAAACCCACATTGAGCGGGTATAAAAAATGAAATATCGCGTCTTTTATCCTCTTTTAACGACTTTTCGCCACAATTAG
>CAZLGN010000290.1:0-2451 GCA_964558865.1 uncultured Methylomagnum sp. | reverse complement strand
TCATGTCCATCGTCGCCATCGCTAAGCCAGCGCCGTTGATCATGCAGCCGATGTCACCATCTAAACCGACATAGCTCAAACCACGATCAGCCGCCGCCGTTTCGCGTGGGTCTTCTTGGGTTTTATCACGCAATTCTGCGATTTTTTGACGACGGAATAAGGCATTTTCATCAAAGCCCATTTTGGCATCAAGCGCAATCAATTCGCCGCTGCCCGTGATGGTTAACGGATTGATTTCGAGCATATTTGCATCTAAATCCCGCAACGCGCGGTAACAACCTTTCATGGTTTTTACGGCGTGGCTGATTAACGACGAATCTAAACCTAAGAAAAACGCCATTTCACGCGCTTGAAAATCTTGCAAACCCACAGCGGGTTCGATTTCGATTTTCTTAATTGCATCAGGACTTGTCGCGGCGATTTCTTCAATATCCATGCCGCCTTCTTGCGAACCGACCATGACAATTCGTTCAGAAATTCGGTCTACCAAAAGACAAAAATACAATTCTTTGGCGATGTCCGTTCCCGCTTCGATATACAAACGGTTACAAATTTTGCCTGCTGCGCCAGTTTGATGCGTGACTAATTTTTTGCCTAATAACGCTTCAGCGGCGGCTTCAACTTCGTCGTGTGTTTTGCAAACTTTGATGCCGCCAGCTTTTCCGCGTGCGCCCGAATGAATTTGGGCTTTCACAACCCACACATTTCCACCGATTTCTCTGGCGCGTTGCACCGCATCTTCGGGGCTGTAAGCTAAACCACCTTCAGCGATTTTTACGCCGTAGTCGCTTAATAATTCTTTTGCTTGATATTCGTGAATATCCATTTTTTTCCTCTTGAGTTGAAATAATTAACTGGTATAAAACCAACGAGCATTATAAAGCCTTACAAACAAGTTTGGAGAATGACATGACAATTGAAATTTTGAGTAGCATTTTAGGCTGGGCAACAGTTATCAACTTGAGCGTCATAACCGTGTGGTTTTTGGTGTTCACGTTTTATCACGATCGTGTATTTCGATTGCATAGCAAATGGTTTAAGTTGTCCGAAGAACGTTTCGACACCATTCATTATGCTGGGATGGCTTTTTACAAAATTAGCACTTATTTGTTCAATTTAGCACCGTATTTAGCAATTCAAATTGTGACTTAGACGTTTTGCGGCAATCGCTTCAGCAGCACGCACAACTATTGAACTTGAATCTACTGATTGATTGGCAGTAATTTAACGCTAACAGACATATTTTGAGGCGATAACAAAGGACCAAATTGATTAAAAATAGCCACATCCGTCGCATCACGTCCATACGCTAACGCCACACGTCCGCCTCTTGGTTGTGCTTGCGTTGGGTCAAATGTGTACCAACGCCCACCAACATACGCCTCAAACCACGCATGAAAATCCATTGGTTCAAGTTCATATAAATAACCTGCAACAATGCGGGCTGGAATACACAAACTTCGACACAATGCGATACAAAGATGCGCTAAATCACGACAAACGCCTTCTTTTTGCTGATTGACTTCAATGGCTGAAATTTGAAAATGCGGGGAGTCTGAATTGAATTGAATGTTTTTTTGTACCCACGCCACAATTGCAACGACTTGAGCATACCCCAGCGGCACATCGGCAACGATTTCTTGAGCAAGTTCAACAAATTGATCAGATTGACAATAACGACTGGGCAACAAATAAGTTAAAACCGAATCGGGCAAATGCTGCACTTCCTCAAACGACGCGCCAAAATCTATATCAATGTTTTCAGTCGTTAAAATATCAGCAGACGTAACAATCGAAAATTCGCCAACAGGCGCACACAAGCGTTGACAAAGATTGCCGTAATTATCCGTAAATTCAATGACAGGCACGCTCGGTTTTAAAATGTAAGAATCACGCGCCACCCATTGTTGCAAACCGCTTCGCGGGCGCAACATCAGAATAAAAGGCGTTGGAATGTCAACGTCAAACGTTATGTTGCAACCTGCTCGTAACCACATTTTATTTCACATCTAACACACACAACGCCGTCATATTCACAATGCGGCGCACTGTTGAAGATTCGGTCAAAATATGAACAGGTTTTGTACAACCTAACAAAATTGGACCAATTGAAATGCCGTTGCCAGCCGTCACTTTTAACAAATTATAAGAAATGTTTGCGGCATCCAAATTCGGCAAAACCAGCAAATTCGCGCTCCCTTGCAACTGTGTATTCGGAATAGCTTGTTTTAACATATCGAAATCAAGTGCAACATCGCCGTGCATTTCGCCATCAATTTCTAAATCAGGGTCAATTTTTTGCACGATTTTTAACACCGAACGCATTTTCCTTGCTGATTTACTGTCACTGATTCCAAAATTAGAATGCGAAAGCAATGCCACACGCGGAATTAAACCGAATTGGCGAATACGTTCAACAGCTAATAATGTAATTTCAGCCAATTCTTCAGC
>CAZLGN010000289.1:0-2454 GCA_964558865.1 uncultured Methylomagnum sp. | reverse complement strand
AAATTCAGCGACTGCGTAATTTTTCTGAAATCCCCCTCACTTTTAATCACACCCTGGTCAAGCGTACTCATGAAAATGTTGCGCGGGTTGGAATGCTTGACTTCTAAATTTCCTACGCCGCAACACATATCCCAAACAATGTAATTTTTTTGCCAGTTTTTGCCTAAAACTTCGGTGAGTTTGTCGTAGGCTTTATCGACGACGGCAAGCGGCGTGTAATACGCGCCTTTAAAACTACGTTCATCGAGTGGAATTAAGCTGTCACGGCGTTCGAGTAAATAATTTCGATATTCGGCTTTGGGGGGGGTTGTGGTAAATCGCCCAAAATTGACGATAGCCTTCTTTGTTGCCGAGTTCATAAATTTTGCCGTCTAAACTGAAAACGGGCGCGTTATTTTTGTGCAGTAATTCGGCGGGTAAATTGGCGTGAGTTGAAACCGTGCCGTCGTGCATGATGTCGGCAAAAAATAACAGCGCGTAATTTTCTGAATTTACGCCGACAATTTCACGTCCAATCATTAACACCCATTTATCGAAAACTTGTTTTAAATTGTCGGGCGTGATTTGAGTGCGAATGATGTCGCCTGATTGAATCGCTGTTTTAACGGTGCTGATAAATTCGTCTTCATGCGTGGCGATTTTGAACGAAACAAAATGCGTGCCGATGTGCGCTGACACTTCGTCTAAGGCTTCTTTGGGATATTGGCTGGCAGATTTCCCCCATTTGACGGTTTTTTTAGCCAAAAATGGCAACACGTCAGCGGTTTTCATCAGCGCGGCTTTTTCGGTATCAATCACCGATAAAAAAGGCGGTAAGGGTTCGCCTTTGTTTAACGCATCTTGAACATAATGCAAAAGTTGCGTGAACATTGCGTAACTGGAATGTCTGCCTGTGTCTTTGGCTTCAAACCAAATTTCGTCAGTGTGAATATCGACTAAGCCTTTGGTGTAACTTTTTAAACCTAACGCTTTGATGTAAATATCTTTTACGTCTTCTTCGGATTTAGCTTGTTTTAAATTGGTGTAGAGATTCATGAATTGAGTTGTTTGAGAATGGATTTGGCTAAATTTTCGTTGATTTCAGTGTGGCGCGGCACAGGCTGAGATTGTTTGGTGAGCAAATTTGTGTACCAATCATGTCGCCCACCATGGCGCGTTAAAACACAACCCATTAGTTCGAGTTTTTTGATTAAATCACGTCGTTTCATCAGGCAAACTCTAATTCTTCGGTGTGACGAATATACGGAATTTCATCGGATTCAATATCGATGAGCAAGTCTTTCAGATTTTCAACTAATTCTTCCTTACTTTCGCCTTGGGTTTTGTAATCGGGATAATCTTTTAGAAATCCGATAAAAAATTGTTCGTCTTGCCAATAAGTAAATGTCATTTTTTTCATGATTTTTATCCTTAATTTTGGATGATTGTCTAGCATGGTTTGCCTATTTTGGAGGGGCGAGTAATTTTAAAGCTCGTCCATCGTAATGGTGAAGTTTGCATCGCCATCGCTCAAATAGATTTCGCCTTCTTGAATGTTGCATTGCAATTGCATGGCGCGTTTCACCATCGCTTCAACGCCTTCTGCGTTAATGTGAAACACGTTGAGATTATTGAAGCGTTCTAATTTTCCTTTTTGCTGTTCCCACCAAACTTTCGCCTTGCGATCGTGATAAGTATAAATAATGACTTGTTTGGCGCGTCCACAGGCTTTACGAATTCTTTTTTCATCGGGTTGCCCTAAATCAATCCACAATTCAATGTCATCGGTGAGATTTTTTTGCCACAAATCAGGCTCATCGTTGTCGCCTAGCCCTTTGGTAAAACAAAGTCGCTCGCTCGCATTTGCCATAAACGCGATTAAACGCACCATAAAACGGAAATCTGTTTCGGAAGGATGTTGCGCCACGGTTAATTCGTGAAGTTGATAATAATGTCGGTCAATATCTGCGACGTTAAGAGAAACTTTATTGATAGTTGAGCTGATAGCCATAAGTATTTGGTCAAATGTGAGAGGGTAAAAATTGCATGAATTAGCCGCCTGTCATATTCATATAACGCAAAATAATCGGCTGTTCTTTAACGTTAAATTCGTGTTTTTCGGGTTTGATGTCCATTGAATCGATGATTGCTTGTTTGAGTTTTTCAGAGTTGAAATCAGACGCACGCAAAATCGTTTTCAAATCAATCGAATGTTCATTGCCTAAACACAATAATAATCGTCCCTCGACGGTCAAACGCACACGATTACAAGTGCTACAAAAATTATGGCTGTGTGGCGAAATGAAACCGACGCGGGTTTTTGTGTTTGGAATATCAGAATAATCCGACGGCGCGTTGGTTTTTTCAGTGCTTTGAATCAGTGTAAAACGTTGTTCCAAATCACGACGAATTTCATCGCTCGAATAATAGGCTTCAGCGCGATTATGTTTTTCAACAACACCGAGCGGCATTTCT
>CAZLGN010000288.1:0-2464 GCA_964558865.1 uncultured Methylomagnum sp. | reverse complement strand
TTCTTTAGTATTGATGCTTCGTCAAGCTAATTTTTTATGAGAAAGCCGTGTACCACGTCCGAGCATCTGCCAAAACTTGGTTCGTGAACGCACGATTTTAAATAACACCAAATTGACCACTTCAGGTACGTCAATGCCTGTGTCGAGCATATCCACTGAAATAGCGATATGCGGCATTTTGTCTTTGTTTGAAAAATCATCAATGAGACTTTGAGCGTACTCGGTTTTATGCGTAATAACTCGCGCAAATTGCCCTTTGTAATGTGGATAATTGACGTTAAAGCGTTTCGCAATAAATTCAGCGTGGTCGTTGTTTTTAGCAAAGATGATGGTTTTGCCTAATCTATCACCACCAGCTACTTTTAAGCCATTGGTCATCAAATGCGCCAGCACTTTGTCAACGGTGTCGATATTGAATAACCATGTATTCAGCGCGGTTGCATCAATTACATCTGGTGTTGAGCCGTCTTCATTCCATTCGAGCGCGTCCCATTGTTCTTTTTCTTCGTCTGAAAGTTCATCGTATTTGATACCTTCGCGTTGAAATTTGAGCGGTACGGAAATCGCTTTTGGTGGAACTAAATGCCCATCTGAAACAGCTTCGTCTAATGTATAAGCATCAGTGGGTACGCCACTTTCAAGGTCGAAAAGCCCGTAAGTATTGCGGTCGATTTCATCTTTTGGCGTAGCAGTTAAGCCGACTAAAAAGGAATCGAAATAGTCAAAAATGGCACGGTACTTTTGATAAACCGAGCGGTGCGCTTCGTCGATGACAATTAAATCAAAATGTCCGACACCAAAACGTCGCTGTCCGTCAAAGGCTTCATCAATTAACCCCATCATGGTTGGATACGTTGAAACAAATACGCGCCCTTCGGTGTTTTTATCGGTTACTAAATTTACAGGCGATGAATCCGCTAAATGTTTTTTAAACGCATTTACGCCTTGATTCACTAATGCCACTCTGTCTGCAAGAAATAGCACTCGTTTTGCCCAATTCGATTGCATAAGCAAATCACTTAACGCAATTACTGTGCGTGTTTTACCTGCGCCTGTTGCCATAACAACTAAGGCTTTGCGTTGATTGTCTTTTTCAAACGTTTCACAAATGCGGCGCACTGCACGGGTTTGATAATAGCGTCCGATAATGTCTTCGTTGATTTTGGTATCAGCTAACGATTTGCGGCTTTTACGGCGTTGAATCATCAATTCGAGTTCTTGTTTTTTGAAGAATCCTTGCACGGCTCGTGGTGGATAACTCGCATCATCCCAAAGCCAATGCTCGTAACCATTTGAATAAAAAATTACAGGGCGTTGTTGATATTGCGCTTCTAAGCAATCTGCGTAGAGTTTGGCTTGTTGCTGCCCCACTTTTGCGTCACGGCGGGTGCGTTTTGCTTCAATGAGTGCAAGTGGTTTGCCATCGTCACCCCATAAAACATAATCTACAAAACCAACACCTGCATTATTTGGCATTCCCGACACTTCAATTTCAAAGTTTTTATCATCGAGTTCCCAACCTGCTTCTTTTAGCAACAGGTCAATGAAATAGTCGCGGGTTTGTGCTTCGCTGTAATCGTGCGTATCAGGTTGAGCGGCATTTTCTTTTTTAGCTTCTGCAATTTGTGCGCGTAATTTTTTGAGTTCTTCATCGAGCGCAACTTTATCGGAGAGCAACACAGATAATTTTTCATCGCGTTCGCGTAACTGACTTTCTAATTTTTTAAGTTGGTCCAATGTTTGTGGTGCAACGTCACTTACCGAAGGTAATAACGCAGGTTTGAATTGCAAATTGGGTTCAGGTCGTGAAGTGCATCCGTAAGTTCTGCCGAGCCAATAACAAAAATGAAACAAATCACGAACACCTGCCAGCGCATCGTTTAGCGATACTTTGCGTGTACTGTGAACAGCGAGATTGCCTAAATCTTTGATGAGTTTGGCTTTGTTAAAAAGTGCTTCACCGACTAATGCTTTAAAACTGGGTTCGTGAATTAACGCGCTTAAATTGTCTTGATATGGCAATCGTAAGCCGTCATCGTGTTTATAAAGCCATGCAACTGCCAATTCCAACGTGCGACGGACATAGACGCAACTGGTTCTAGCGTCTGTATTTGCCAACGCCTCTGCTTTAACCGCTGATTCATATAACAGCGACCATTCGGCTTGTAGGAATTGAAAGTGGTGTGAAGTCATACGGGCTGGGCTTCCTCGATAACAAATTCACGAAATTTATCAGGCAAAGCTCGCGGTGTTAATACGTCCACTTCAATGTTGAGTAATTTTTTCAGTTCGTAACAAATCGCACCAATATCAAACATCGTGGTTTCAGGTGTGGGGTCAACGAGCAAATCTAAATCACTTTTGTCGGTATCGTCACCGTATAACACCGAGCCAAATACTCGAACATTAGTAACTACTCAGCCTGCAAAAACACAGCGTAACGTATCAAACGGATTGATGCGGT
>CAZLGN010000287.1:0-2487 GCA_964558865.1 uncultured Methylomagnum sp. | reverse complement strand
CTCCCCCCAATAGAAGAGTTTTTTGTACCCACTGCCCATGTTATCAATTCTTATCGCGCGACCTAAAATTGAGTCAACCTGATTAGAATTCATTCCAACTTTGAGTTTCAGCCAAGAATCTCTATATTTCCAGCCTGATTTTGGGTCAATCTTGTCTTCTTTGACTGAGGTTGTATTTTTTGGCATTTTTTCTAATCGACTAACACTCTCTTGAAGGTTTTCAACAATGCGTTCCAATCGGTTTATTTTCTCAGCGTCGGATGTTGCTGTTTCCACTTCGGAAGCCGCCAATGCAGCGGTTTGAACGGCAAAAAACAATGCGCCATTGATGATTACTTTGGTTAATTTATTCATGTTTCTCCTCGCTTTTATAATTATTATTTTCTGCTTGCAGCACAGCATCATTCACAATCCGCCCATTAAGCGAGTACCAATTCACAATGCCAAGCGCTCTATTTTTTGCTTGGGCTTCACGAACAGCTTGATTACCAATTCTTGCGATTTGTGCCGACCAACGTTCATCTTTATTTGTTTTCATACTTGACCTCGTAAGAAGTAATTAAATTTATCCCACATTTGACCATCCAAAATTTCCCACTCGTTGTTTTCTTCTTCGGCAATAATCAAAAACGATTCGCCTCCGTTGTACACCAAGACGCAACGGTCAGCTAACGGTTTGTATTGATTCCAAAAGACGGAGAAAACTCGTTTGAATCGACGACGTACATCTTCTTCGGGAACATCATGTCCGCCTTGTTGAACACGCTCTGAAATACGATGCAAACAAAGTGTTTCGCTGTCGAGAAAAACAAATACGATGGTGATTTGATAGCCTTGTTGACGGGCTTTTTCGATGGTTCGCGCCAAGCTACCACCTGATAACGTGGATTCAATGACGAGTGATTGTTGGTTTTTGATAGCGTCAGACAAGCGACGACTGAATTCGCGTCCAGCGGCAACACGGACAGATGCGGGATTTTCGGGGGCAAGTTGAAAGGCAATGTCGTCTGCACCTAAATACGGGAGTTTCTCAGTTTGTGCGAACTGACGCGCAAAGGTTGTTTTTCCTGCGCCATTTGCACCACCAACGATGACTAATTGCGGTTGTGTTGTCATACTTCTCCCACCCGCAACTGCCCCGAAATCAAACGCGGAAGTAAGGTGTCGCGGAGGTCGGCGAGTGTTTGGGCTTGTTGTTGATTGAAGATGATTTTCTCCACGATTGGCTCAACAATTCCATTGAAAGCTAAAGCCAATTCTTCACAAGGAAATAAAACTTTTAACTGCTCAAAGCCAGATTTATTTAAGTTATGAAAAACCGAACCGCCAGAACCTCCAGCACGCACAGCGTCGCCAATAAGTCTTAATGTAAAAAGTGCAAATGAGTTTCCCCATTTTTCCAATGGCACAACACTGTTAATTTGTTGATTTGTTTGTGATGGTGTCGTTACTCGTGCAACAAGTCCAGCCGTTGCGATACAAGAAACACACACAGAGCCGATGGGAAGTGTTTTTTTCTTCTGCGTATTCGCGCCAACTATTGATAATGAACGATTAGTTGACGTAATAACCAATGAATTGTGCATATCTGGAATTGTAATAAATGGCACGTCTTCACCATAATTTGCTGCTTCCGATGTCGGCGGAGTTTTGCCACAAATGACTTCTCCAATATCTGCAACTTTTCCAACCTCCCACCCCAACGGCACAAGCCCCACAACCGATTCCTCAAAGCTATCAGGAAACAACGCGGCGGTTTGTTCGTCCATGCCTTCGGGAAGGCGACCTTGTTGTTTGGCGTGAACGGGGTCGAAATCCACAAACCACGACTTAAAAAGTGCCTGTGCAATCGCTTCGAGTGTGGCGTTGGTTTCGCGTAGGAGGGTGATGCGGTCGTCGAGTGCTGACAAAATATCGGCAATAGCTTTTTGTTCTGGTAATGAGGGTACAAAAATGGGGAAATTCTTAATCAGTAGAGCATTTAAATTTTGCTGCGCTCCACCGTTTTTTAAGTCAACCAGTTTTTGATATTGTGATTGTAGGTAATAGTAAATAAAACGCACATCGGCAATATCTGTATTTGGAATTAAATTACAGCAAGCCTGATTTGTTGTTAGTGGGATTTTATTGATTGCCACTCTTCCAGCAGTATCGCCATTACCATACATGGCAACAATTACTGAATTAGTGGGTACCAGTTTTGCTGATGAATTTTGCAAACCAAGTTCAGTAATGAAATTTTCAGTTTTTGTAATGCGGCAATAATTTACTTCTTTAGTTTTCAACCAGGGAATTATCCCGCCATCAAAGTATTCTGATACATTTGACCTTGGTGTTCCTCCAGAAAATACTTGTGAACAAAGCTGACCAATAGTTAAATCAATCCATTCTGAACTCATAACCCAGCTCCTTTTTGAGTTTGTTCATCAAGGCGCACAAAAGCCACATATTCAGACATTATATCGAGTGCAATCACTTTTCCATTTT
>CAZLGN010000286.1:0-2497 GCA_964558865.1 uncultured Methylomagnum sp. | reverse complement strand
TACGTTTTCAAATTCTTTTGCGAATTTCGCGGCGCGTGCGCGTTGGGTGTCGATGCTGATTGTTTCTGTCATTGGTTTCTTCTTTTTGCTCTTTTCAAAAAAAGCGCGGCTGCTTTTTGCCGCACCTCGCACCGCAATAGCCAGAGCAGAGAGGGAGCAAGCCGCGCTTTTTGCGGCGAAGCGAACGAACAGCGGCGGCGCGGGGCATTTTTTAGCAGGCGCGGGGTGCTTTTTCCCCGCAAGCCGTGTCATAACGCGAGTTTAAGAACTGGCGAATTTTCCCGCTTTTGCTTTTGCTTCTAAATCTAATTAAGCCGTGACCGCTTGCTGTTGGCTTGGTTTTCTTACCAAATCAATCAGCGCGTCTAAATCGTTTTCGTTTAGTTTGTTTGCCTTCAATTCTTGTTTCAATGCCTCAATAATTTTCAGCAATCGGGTGTCTGTTTTTACTGTCTTGTATTGAAAGCCGCTCGGCTTTCGTCCCGCGCCACTTCTCGTGCCACCGTGACTTTTTTTAGCGTTCATGTCTGGCATTTCAATTTGTTTATATGTTTTTTGAGTTTTCATTTTTACACCTTCAATCTTGATTAAAGTGACTTGATTATACACAACCATCTTGAATTTAGTCACTTTTTTTGAGCAAAAAAAGGCAAATAACAGTAAATAACACGAATAACACGAATAACACGAATAACACGAATAACACACACAACTCACGAACGGCGCGGGGTTCAGTTTTTTAAAAACACGAATAACAGGCTGAGAACAGGCGAATAACAGAAAAAACGGCTCTGTTATTCGCTTTTTTTTGCCTAAAAATCCGAATAACAGGCTGAGAACAGAAAAAATTGCTCATTTCTGACGATTTCAAAAAAAGCCAAAGCCACGCCAGCCGTGAGTTCTGTCTGTTATTCGTGTTATTCGTGTTATTCGTGTTATTCGTTATTAAATGAATTTAAAACGGTTTTCTTTCCATTCCGCGCCGTCAACGATGCCGCTGTCATATTCTTTTTTCCAGTCGTAAAAGAACGGAATAAATCCCGATTGTTCGGCAGTTGGTGCGTTTTTAAAACTCGACGGCGATAAATGAACCCAACCAGCGCAAAGAATGGCGATTATTCCCGCCACAACGTACTCCCCCGCGTTTCCCGTTCGCAACTTGCCACCGAATAAATGAAAGCGTGCGTCGCTTGTTGGTGAAAATGGCACGCCTGCAATTGTGAAACTGTCCGCGATAACGTGACTAAATCCACCAACGGCAAAGCCTAAACCGATTGCGTGATAATCAATCACCAGTTTAAAAAATGCGATTCCTGCCAACCAATACAACAAAACGTGTGTGACGGTTCTATGTTTGACGCGATAGCCGCAAATTTTCAAAACGTACTCAAGCCAATCGGGCGCGGTTGAACCTAAAACCGCGACTGGAATAATTAACGGATTGATAACCGCCCCAAAACTTGCGCCGATTATCATGTGGTTCTGCCACTTCATTTTTAAGTTATTGGTTTTAAATTGATGGTGAATTTCTCGTTAATCATTTTCTGCTTCTCAATTTCAAGAATTTCTCCCGCTTGGTCTTCCGTTATTTTTTTTGATTCGACGTAATGACATAAACCAGTGCGTAACGCGGCTAGTTTTACGGCGATATTGTCGCGGGGGTATTCGGCAACAAGGTCATCTGTTTTCTTTTGTTCCGCTTCGCTGCATGGTTCGGCGTGTGCGTTTGCCGCGAATATCAACGCAAGTAATAAAATTTTTTTCATGCTTTTCTCTAAGTAATTGTTATTTGTTGTGCTTTCTAAAGTCGGGCGGGTAAATCGGATTATCCAACATCCACAAGCCGATTCGTTTAGATCGTGCGGCTTTTTCCAGTTCAATCAATTCGGGGTCGTGCGCGTATTGGCGATAAACCCACGCAAAGCCGTTTTTTACCAGTTCACGATTTACGTTTAAACCGCCAACGTAGACCGTGCCGACGTTTCGCCCGTATTGGTCAACGGCTTCAACTTCCACACGGACGTTTTTATCTTTAACCATTTGCCGAAGTGCCGCGCCTGCTTCTTTGCCGAATGGTTGCGGCGTGCTGCCGAAGTGTGACGTTTCGGGCGTGTCGATTTGCGCGAATCGGATTTTTTCTTTTTTGCCGCCGCTTAAAATCGTGATTGTGTCGCCGTCTGCAATGCTGACTACGTTACCCGTTAAAACTTTGATGATTTTCGCGCCCGTTGTTTGTTGCGTTGGCGCGTTAGCGGCTGGGGTTTCAATTTTTACCGCATTATTGCCGCAAGGCGTTGAAGAATAAGACGCGCCGCATTTATAAACCTCGGCATTTGCGCCGATTGAAGCGGTTAATAACGCAAGTAATGCCATTTTTTTCATAATTACCACCATTTGAATTTTGTACAATGTTCAAGTTAAAGCGAATTAACGCCTAAAATCAGCAGAATCATTGACAGCATTAAGCCGCAAAGTCCCGCCATAATTAAGATTAACG
>CAZLGN010000285.1:0-2503 GCA_964558865.1 uncultured Methylomagnum sp. | reverse complement strand
TCGGACAGAATCCGATTTAATAACGTGGTTTTTCCTGAACCTAAAAAGCCCGTCAAAATCGTAACGGGAACGCGAGTATTTTTTTCAGTTGTCATAAATTTTTACGCAAAATTTAAGGTGAATAAAAAATCTATCGGCAGCGTTTTTCGTCACTTTGGAAAAGCACCACCGATAGTTAAGCCAGCAAAATTATTTCTTCATCACGCCATTGAATCGCAATAACACGCGCTTATTTGTCGAATCTTTAACACTCATATCCGCCGAAAGACTGCCACTGATATTTCCCGCGCCAAAAATGCCTTTGTATTTGTTGGTTCCATTGTTGAAATGATAAACACCATTAAACAAATGCAATTTAGGATTTTCAGCTCCAGGCACATGAATACAAACTGTTCCAACGTTACTAAAATTTATTTTACTGGTGCCAAATATCAGCTCACCTTCACCTGCTGCATCATTACATTCCACAGCTTGATGTTCCTCTTCTTCATGGTCGTGAGTGGCATCGGCTGTAGTAGGTGCTTTATGATTATGATGACCAGCTAAGACAAATTTAATTACTCCCTTTCCTGAAATACCTGTTAACCCTTTAAAATCGCCTTCTACTTCCATCACATGACCAAGATCGGGATCAGATTTTTCGTTCACAATCACACCTGAAAACATCCCTTCAAGAGATTTAATATCATCCGCAGCATAAACAACAGATGCGCCCATAAGCAATGAACCAGAAAGTAATAGTTTTGTAGCAGTAAGTAACTTCATAAATTGACCTCTATAGTTAAAATTAAACAACATTTTTGTTGGCTCCCTGCCTTATGTTTTCCTAAAAAAATGACAGCTGTTAGGCAAAATCGAGCGTGAGCAATAATCGTTGTGGTGATTGTGCTGATAATTTTGGTGAGCGATGCACCGCGCCGTTTTGTTCATTACCTTCCCATTGCGAACCTTTCAACAAGCCAATCGCATAAGCGGGCATGGTGTTAATCACATCTAAATCTGCTTGAATTAGCCCAGATTTATCATCGGTTAAACCACCAGAACCCGCGCCCAATTTCGCGCGATTTATATAACGATCTTCTAACCATTCCGTGCCAATTCCGCCATAAGTACAAACCAAACGGCACGGCACATGGTCAACATGAAATTTTGGACACATCGCTTTATCAAGGATTCCCAAACGCAAGCCAACGGTTTGCAAGTCAAACAATTCACAAAAAACGCTCACTAAATGTTCAATGTCTGCGTGAAATTCTGAGTAACCGCGTAACTGTTTGGCTTGTGGTAATAATTTTTCAAAATCAAAACCCGCAACATTAAAGTTTTCAATCACGCTAACGTGACGTTGAGCTTCAAAAAGTTCGTTAACGAAATGGTGAATTTCTGCATCAACCGTTCGATTAACCACGCACAAATTCACGTCATCTTTATAAATTTCGGTTAAGTCGGTCAGTTGATAAGAAACACACGCGGTTGAAAAAGTGGTTTGTGGTTCAAATTTGAATTTAGGTAACGCGCTCATAAATTTTAAGAATGGGAAAATAAAAAGTTTTCAAAAATAACAATCGACTGCATAAAAATAATGCCGCAGGCAAAAATCGTGGATTGTCCAAAAAAGTTTGGCAACGAGGAATGTTTGTGTAACGCGGGAATCATGTCTGTTGCCGCAATGTAAATGAATCCACCTGCGGCAATCGGCAATAAAAACACGAGTGATGATTCGGCGATTTGACTAAGCAATAGTGTAAAAATTGCACCAACAACGACTGTTAAAGAGCAATAGAAATTATACAAAACCGCTTTTTTTGCTGAAAAACCACCACAAATTAACGCGCCAACATCACCAATTTCTTGCGGAATTTCGTGTGCAATAATGGCAAATGTTGTCGTTGCACCAATCATCGGGTCAGTTAAAAAACTGCCTGCAATCAGAATTCCATCAACAAAATTATGAACACCGTCACCAATTAAATTCATTTTGGCTAATGGCTGAACATCGTGTTGTTGCAGTGAAAAATCCATTCGATGGTCATGTCGCCAGCGCACAATTTTTTCTAATACGAAAAAAAGAAACACGCCCAATAACGTCATTAAACAAACCGTTGAAACTGAACCTTGTCGCGCCACTGCGTCAGGAATCAAATGAATAAACGCATCACCCAATAAAACCCCAACGGCTAACGCCACTAAATACGGAATAATTTGTTCCAATTTTTCGGGTTTTATTTTTAAAACTAACGCTCCACTCAACGAGCTAAAACTCACTAAAAGGCTTGCACCAATAATGCTAGAGGGTAAATCTGAAGGTAAATTCATCGTGAAAACTCAAAAGTGACGTTATGAATAAGCTCTTTTTTGTTTGTAAAACCATAAACAAAATTCGCAACGGCATTAGGCAACCAATTAACAAAAACGTAACCGAGCGCGATGCAAAAAACTACTAGAAAAATCCGATTTACTAATTTTTCTGAAATCATGATGTTTCACCTTCTTCTTCAATTTC
>CAZLGN010000284.1:0-2516 GCA_964558865.1 uncultured Methylomagnum sp. | reverse complement strand
AATTATCTCATTTCAACTCAAACAATCGGGAAATTATTTTTGACTGAGTCCTAAGAGATAAATTTTCTATGGCATAATAGCCGCCGTTTCACTTCTCTTTTCACACACATTATAAAAATAACGAGGATACACAATGAGTTTTTTCATTTCTGATGCTTTAGCCGAGGGTGGTGCAGCCGCCGCACAACCAGGTTTAGAAGGCATGCTATTTCCTTTGGGAATTTTGGCATTTTTCTACGTTTTATTTTTACGTCCCCAAGCCAAACGCGCTAAAGAAAAAAAACAAATGGTTGAAGCTCTCGCTAAAGGCACAGAAGTTGTAACTTCTGGCGGTATTTTAGGCAAAGTTGCCGACGTAGATGATAACTTTGTCAAAATCGAAATTAGCGACAATATCTTCATTCAAGTGCAACGTCACAATATCGAAAGCATGATGCCGAAAGGCACTTACAAAGCCATGCACAGAAAGTTGCTCAATAAATTAGCGGAATAAACGCAATGCAAAACCATTTTCCCCTTTGGAAAAATATCGTCATCATTGTGACGTTTATATTTTCCATTATTTACTCGTTGCCGAATTTATATGGTGACGATCCGTCGGTGCAAATTTCACACGCCGTTAACAAACTTACAGAATTACAAGCCAGCGATATTGAAGCTACGATTAAAACGACCGGCGCAACGGTTAAAACGTTTGAGTTTAAAGATGGCAAAGTGGTTGCCCGCTTGACCAATACCGACGACCAAATGAAAGTTGCGGATTTATTGCGTGACAAAATGGGCAATGATTACACGGTCGCCTTGAATCTTGCGCCCAACACGCCTGATTGGTTACGCGCCATTGGCGCACAAGCGATGTATTTAGGGTTGGATTTACGCGGCGGGGTTCATTTCTTACTCGAAGTCGATATGGATGCGGCAGTTAAACAAGCTGAAGAACGTTATAACGACGATTTACGGTTGGCGTTGCGCGAGGCAAAAATTCATTATCAAGCGGTCACGAAAGATAATGGTTTTATTAAAATTACCTTGAAATCGGCGGACGATAAAACGCAGTTAATGGCGTTATTAAGCAAGGAATTTCGTGGTTTGACGGTGACAGAACCTGAAGCGGCTGAACAAGTTTGGTTGAAAATTTCTGAAACTGATGCGCGTGAACTTAAAAAATCAGCTGTCGCGCAAAATATGACCACGTTGCGAAATCGCGTCAATGAATTAGGCGTTGCCGAACCTGTGATTCAACAGCAAGGCGAAAATCGCATTATGGTGCAATTGCCAGGTGTTCAAGATACATCTCGCGCTAAAGAAATTTTAGGCACGACCGCGACGTTGGAATATCACATGGTCGATACCGAACACGATGTGCAACAAGCGGTTTCTGGACATACGCCGATTGGTAGCCGTTTGTATTACGAAAAAAATGGTAGTCCGATTTTGCTCGATAAACGCATCATTATTACCGGCGATCAAATTGTCGATTCGTCTTCGAGCAGCGATGATGACGGTCGTCCGTCGGTGAGTATTTCACTCAACGGCATTGGCGCGTCGAAAATGGGCAAACTGACCCAAATCAGCATCGGCAAACCGATGGCGGTCGTGTTTATTGAATACAAAAACGAAACGCGCGTGGTGAATGGTCAAAAAATTCGCCATAAAGAAAAAGTCGAAAAAGTGATTAGTGTCGCGACGATTCAAGGCGTATTCAGCAAACGTTTTCAAACGACCGGTTTAGACAGCCCACAAGAAGCGCGTAATTTGTCGTTACTTTTGAGAGCTGGCGCACTCGCAGCACCGGTTGATATTGTAGAAGAACGCACCGTGGGGCCGAGCCTTGGTCAAGATAATATCAACAAAGGCATGATGTCTTTCTTTGTTGGTTTTGCGTTAGTTGTGTTGTTCATGGCGGTTTATTACAAATTGTTCGGTTTGATTGCCAATATGGCGTTAGCGTTTAACGTGGTAATCGTGGTGGCGATTTTGTCGATGTTGCAAGCGACGTTGACGTTACCAGGGATTGCGGGGATTATTTTAACGGTCGGAATGTCAGTCGATGCGAACGTGTTGATTTTCGAGCGTATAAAAGAAGAGCTGCGAAATGGCAACACACCGCAATCGTCAATTTTCGCAGGTTACGAAAAAGCATTCGGGACGATTTTCGATTCCCATTTCACTAACTTGGTTGTGGCAATTGTGTTATTTGCTTTCGGTACAGGTTCAGTGAAAGGTTTTGCTGTGACACTGATTATTGGGATTTTGTCATCGATGTTCACCGCAATTACGGGTACTCGGATGATTATTAACTGGATTTATGGTGATAAACACGTTGAGAAGTTATCAATTTAGTTATGATTTTCAGCGCGATGTAATTCAAACAACGCGCTGTTTCCTACGCTTCATCCGACATTATGCCCCCATCAAAAGCAATTTATGATTTAAAATTGGTAGTGCTAAACCGCGTCTATCAGGGCAAGCGCATATAAATTAGTTTAAAAAACAAGGATACTAGCGATTTTGAG
>CAZLGN010000283.1:0-2517 GCA_964558865.1 uncultured Methylomagnum sp. | reverse complement strand
TTAAATTTAACCAACGCCTCTGATTCTTCGAGCTTATCAAGATTGGTAATGGTTAAAGCTGTATTTTTACCTGAATTATCAATCGTGATTGCCGTATTTTCTGAAAAATTAGCAGCTACTTGTTTGTAACTTTCATCTAGCTGAGACGTAAGTTTTGCTACCACTTCACTCGCAACCAACGAATGTCCTAGAGAACGACTTACCTGCATTCGATTTGCTTGCCAAGCCGCGCCCTGCAACAACTTTTCTCTGGTATCGCTCCAGCGTTCACTATGTTCGACATAAATATCACGTCGGCGTAGTGAATCCTGTAATTGTTGTAGTACGCAAAGCGTATAGGATTGTTTAGTAACGCAATTATTTTCATCGTAAATTTGTTTCTTCCAAGCGGCTGTTATGAAATCCACAGGTGGATTTTTTAAAATTTGTTTGCGACCGCCTTCAATAGTTTTCAGATAATCCAATGCCTGTAGCGTCACTTCACCTGCTGGAGCTGCTTTGAATGTTATGTTTTTCAATAACGTGGGTAAAAATCGTTGAACTCGTCCGTATTGATCAATCATTTCTTCATAAAAATTACCGTCCCTGGAAACTAATGAATTCACGGTATTGATGGATTCGACCAATTTTTCTTTGGATATTTTGGCAAAAATTTCATCGCGTAATTCGTCGTTATTGGGTTCTTCATTCAAAATCAAAGCACAGACTTCCGCCAATGCTAAAGCTGATTTATCTAAATCTTTGAGTGTTCGTAAGCGATTTTTCTGCACTCGCATTTTTGCAGTACCAATAATTTCAGAAATTAACTGATCAAGCACTTCGAGTGCATCGTCTAACGCAACGATTTCAAAGGTTTTAACGAAAGCAACCAAAATGGCGATACGTTTTTGTTCTGGCATTTCAGCTATTTTGGGAGCTGTAATCATTCCGGCATGACGAGCAATCATTTTTAATCGCACTGATGGAATACGCGAAAAATCAACTGATTGCATTCCAAAATCCTTCAATTCCACATAACGAGTTATCGCCAAATTAAACGAATTACTGCTGATGGTTGTTGGACTTTTACGGTAATAATCAAGAGTTGAAACTCGTTTGCCTTCTTGAATTTTAATTAACGTTTTCAGCTTTTCTTTTTGTTCAACTGTTGGTAGAGCTGAAAGTAATCGCCATAATCGTTTAGACGTTTTTTCTCTAATTTCAGCAATCAAGCGACACAAGGTTGAAACACCTGGCAAAAGTATTTTGTTTTGGATTAGCCATGCGGTGGCAAAATCAAACATTAAACTCGGTCTTTCGTTGCTAATCCACGCACGCGCATACAACAGACGGCTTAAACGAAATTTACAATCACTAATTTCTCTGTATCCGTAATGCGTACGAATCAATGCTGTATGTTCTCGCTCGGTTGTTTCCCTTTTTGCGTAATCGGTCAAAACATCAATATCGATAATCGAAAGCTGAGTTGCCACAAAACGTTTGATGTTCACGGGGACAACAGTCAAATCTGAAAGAAAACGACCTAAAAATCTGATTGATGTTATTTGCAATGCGAAACCTAATCGGTTGTGATCTCCACGTCGATTAGAAATGAATTCTAAGTCTGCTTCATCGAGATGAAAGTAGCGGGTGAGTTGAAGTTCATTGAGGTCGCTAGAAAATTTCCCATACAGGGCTTTTTGTTCGGCGGTTAAAAAATCTAAATTCATCCTGTCATTTCCAGTGATTCGGCAAAATTTCTAAAAAGTTGTAACTTTATAGACGGTCAAAAACCAGCTAAAATCAGCGTCTAAAAAATCGTTTTTTGGTATTTAATAGACTGATATTCTACTAATCGATTTAAGGAACAAAACAATGCGTCTTTTTGGTTATGCCCGTGTTTCAACCAGCAAACAATCACTCGATATTCAAATCGCTGCCCTGAAAAATGCTGGCGTACAAGATACTCGAATTTTTACTGATTCCATTTCTGGCAACCAAATTAACCGTGACGGTTTAAACACATTACGGCTCAAGATTGAAAAAGGCGATGTAATTTTAGTTACCAAACTTGATCGTTTAGGGCGCGATACTGCCGACATGATTTCATTGATAAAAGAGTTTGATGCTATCGGTGTTTCAGTTAGATTTTTGGACGATGGAATTAGCACTGAAGGCACAATGGGCAAGATGGTTGTTACTATTTTATCTGCTGTTGCCCAGGCTGAACGACAACGAATTTTGGAACGTACCAACGAAGGACGAATTGACGCTAAATTTCGTGGCGTTAAATTTGGTAGGAAAAGAAGTGTTGATAGAAATAAATTGTTGGAGTTGAACCAACAAGGATTTGGCGCAACTGAGATTGCTACCAAAATGGGAATCGGAAGATCGACGGTTTATAAATTATTAAATGAAATTAGCGAGTTATAAAAATTTAAATTCCTTAGCGTACGTTTTCTCCCCGTTAGTATTGGAACCCCGAATCCCATTTTTTTCGGACTAAAAAATCCAATACCTTAGCCGAAGCGTCACCAT
>CAZLGN010000282.1:0-2520 GCA_964558865.1 uncultured Methylomagnum sp. | reverse complement strand
ATGCCAAACCGTCGAAAAAACAGGCGGTAAACATTGATTTGTCGGCGTTGATTCAAGAAGTTTTATCGCTTTATGTTTTGAAATCAGGTGTAAATTTTAATGTTAGTTACGAATCTTCCACGCTAATCATTCACGGTGATCCTGTTAGTATTCGACAGGTTTTACATAATTTGATTAAAAATGCTCTGGAAGCGATTGATGGTCATGGAAAAATTGATATTGATGTGCATCGGATACAAAAAAACAATATCAATTTTATTGAGATTGCGTTGCATGACGACGGCGTGGGCATCAAAGAGGAACAACTTGAACAGATTTTTGAGCCTTACGTCACCACAAAAGTAAAAGGAACGGGCTTAGGTTTGGCAATCGTAAAAAAAATTATTGAAGAACACGGTGGCGCGATTTGGGTGGATGCTAGTCGTAAAGTGGGAGCGGGTTTTATTATTCAATTGCCCGCTTTTTGATTCCCCATAATCGCTAGCGATAGGTAAATCCAATAGGTACAATGAATGACAACACCTTCACAAAAACGATTTTTTAAATTTATGCAAAGCTCTCAACTTACTCATTTCAACGCAGTGGGTGATGCCCACATGGTTGATGTGGGCAACAAAGATTTCACAAGTCGCACCGCCATAACAGAAGGTTTCATTTATTTGCAGTCCGAAACCTTAGAGCTGATTTTACAAGGTGGACACAAAAAAGGTGATGTTTTAGGCATTGCGCGAATTGCAGGAATTATGGCAAGTAAACGCACGGCAGATTTAATTCCGTTATGTCATCCATTGCCGTTGACGCATGTTGAAATTCTCTTAACGCCTGAACCTGAAAATCAACGCATTCGTTGCCAAACAACAGCAAAAACGCATGGTCAAACAGGGGTCGAAATGGAAGCTCTCACTGCAACGCAAATCGCATTGTTAACCATTTATGATATGTGCAAAGCGGTTGATCGTGGCATGACAATAAGCGGCGTGCGATTACTTGAAAAATGCGGCGGCAAATCAGGATATTGGCGCGTTGACGACGCACTTTAATTTTAAAATCATAACGGGAAGCAAATAACATGGCGATGACAATTCAAGAATTGGCAAACACTTGTGGTGCGACAATTGAAAGCGGTGATTTTTCGCAAATAATTACGGCGGCAAACGATATTACTGCTGCGAAAAATGGGCAAGTAACACAATTAACTCAGGCGCGTTATCGTCAACATTTACAAACTTCGCAGGCTTCGGCATGTTTCATTGCTAATGATTTCGACGTTGAAAATGTACCTGAATCGATGGTTTTATTGCGTTGTAACGATCCAGAAATGGCATTTGTTAAAGCGGTGTCATTGTTGCACCCAAACGCCATTTATTCAGCGACCATTTCACCGCAAGCCGTTATTTCTGAAAATGCCCGAATTCATGAAAACTGCCATGTTGGCGCATTTGCTGTCATTAACGACGGCGTAGTTTGTGGCGCAAACAGCGAAATTTTAGCAGGCGTTTATTTAGGTAAAAACGTTAAAATCGGCAAAAATTGCCGCATTTATCCTTATGCCGTAATTTACGACGATTGCGAAATTGGCGACAACGTGGTTATTCATTCGGGTGCAATTATTGGCGCGGACGGTTTTGGTTATAAATTCCGAAATGGACAGCACGTTAAAGTGCCACAAATCGGAAATGTTGTGATTGGTAATAACGTCGAAATTGGCGCAAATACTTGCGTAGATCGTGGCGCGTTAGGCAGTACCGAGGTTGGCTCGGGGAGCAAAATCGATAATTTAGTTCAAATCGGACACAACAATAAAATCGGTCAACACGTTATTATTTGTGGACAAACAGGAATTTCAGGCTCTTGCACGATTGAAAATTACGCAGTTTTAGCAGGCAGTGCGGGCATTGCTGATCACGTTAAAATTGGACAGGGTGCGGTAATAATGGCACGGGCTGGAGTCGCGGGAGATGTTTCAGCGAAAACACACGTTTTTGGTAGTCCCGCAAAAGAAAAACGCATTGCGTATCGTGAGCAAGTTGCGTTGAGTCAATTGCCCGATTTACTGAAAACGATTAAACAATTAGAAAGACGATTAACGGAATTAGAAGAGTTAACAAAAAGTCACGATTTCACATAATGCTACGTCAATTCTAAAAATTGTTAATGACCAAAACGGCATAATTTTGTATAGTTGCTGTAGATTTTTTAACAACGGGATGCGTCAAAGACGAATCCCGTTTTGCACATTAGAAGGAAATGATTTCGATGAGTTCCGCACAATTAGTATTAGAAGACGGTACCGTATTTAATGGTAAATCCATAGGTGTAGCGGGTTGTAGCGTTGGCGAAGTTGTTTTTAATACCGCGATGACGGGCTATCAAGAAATTTTGAGCGATCCCTCTTACGCGCAACAAATCGTCACATTAACTTATCCACATATCGGCAACGTTGGCACGACTGACGAAGATCAAGAATCACACGGTGTTTTTGTTAGTGGCTTGGTGATTCGTGATTTGCCATTATTGACC
>CAZLGN010000281.1:0-2529 GCA_964558865.1 uncultured Methylomagnum sp. | reverse complement strand
ACAAAAAGAGAAATCATTCCTGATCCACGATTCGGCAGCGTAATGTTGACCAAATTCATGAATATGATTATGGAAAGCGGTAAGAAGTCAGTTGCCGAAAGTATTATTTATGGCGCGTTAGATGCAATCGAACGCAAAGGTCATGAAGTACCGTTAGATATTCTTTCTAAAGCGTTAGAAAATGTTCAGCCTCGTGTAGAAGTTAAATCACGTCGTGTTGGTGGTGCAACGTATCAAGTACCAGTCGAAGTTCGTCCAGCCCGCCGCTTGGCATTGTCAATGCGTTGGTTAATTGACGCATCTCGTAAAAGAAACGAGCGTACAATGGCTGCTAAATTAGCAGGTGAATTGCTGGATGCATTTGAAAGTCGTGGTTCTGCTGTGAAAAAACGTGAAGACACACATCGCATGGCTGAAGCGAACAAAGCATTCTCACACTACCGCTGGTAAAAGGTTAACTAGTCGTTGTGGTACGTAAAACACCAATAGAAAGATATCGTAATATTGGCATCATGGCTCACATTGATGCAGGTAAGACCACTACGACTGAACGAATTTTGTATTACACAGGTGTCTCTCACAAAATGGGAGAGGTTCATGATGGCGCAGCTGTTATGGATTGGATGGTGCAAGAGCAAGAGCGCGGCATTACGATTACGTCTGCTGCAACAACTTGTTTTTGGAGTGGGATGCGCGGGCAGTATGATCAGCATCGCATTAACATTATTGACACGCCTGGACACGTTGATTTTACAATTGAAGTTGAGCGGTCGTTACGGGTTTTAGATGGTGCATGTGCTGTTTTGTGTGCTGTGGGTGGTGTTGAACCGCAATCTGAAACGGTTTGGCGGCAAGCTAATAAATACGAGGTTCCTCGATTAGCGTTTGTTAATAAGATGGATCGCATCGGAGCTGACTTTTTCGGCACGGTTGAGCAAATAAAAACTCGTTTAGCGGCAAATCCTGTTTTATTGCAGTTGCCAATAGGCAAAGAAGATAGTTTTAAAGGTGTTATTGATCTTGTTAGTATGAAAGCCATTTATTGGCATGATGCAAACATGGGAGCCACTTTTGATGAATTAGATATTTCAGCTGATTTGCTTTCCGAAGCAAACAAATGGCGGGAATCGCTGGTTGAAGCTGCTGCAGAGGTCAACGAAGAATTAACCGATAAGTATCTTGAAAACGGCTCTTTAACCAACGAAGAAATTAAGTTTGGTATCCGTGCTTTAACAATTGAAAATAAAGTTATTCCTGTTTTTTGTGGAACCGCTTTTAAGAACAAGGGCGTTCAAGCGTTGCTTGATGCGGTAATTGATTATTTACCAGCACCAACAGATATAAAACCTGTTAGAGGTATTTTGGCAGATGGTGTTTCTGATTCTGTCAGATTTGCCAGTGATACAGAGCCTTTCTCTGCATTAGCGTTTAAAATTGCAACCGATCCATTTGTTGGTGTATTGACGTTTTTTAGAGTTTATTCTGGTATTTTAGCCGTAGGCGACACCATTCTTAACGCAACAAAAATGAAGCGAGAACGCATTGGGAAAATTGTTCAATTGCACGCTAACAGTCGTGAAGAAGTAAAAGAAGTTTTTGCAGGCGATATCGCTGTAATTATTGGCTTAAAAGACGTCACGACTGGCGATACGCTTTGCGATATGAAAGAGCCAATCATCCTGGAAAAAATTGTATTTCCAGAGCCTGTGATCTCAATTGCCATAGAACCGAAAACGAAAGCAGATGAAGATAAAATAACCGCTGCTTTAGAACGCCTGGCGCAAGAAGATCCTTCTTTTAAAACTAGTGTAGATTCTGATTCAGGGCAGCTAGTGATTTCTGGAATGGGTGAATTGCATTTAGAGATTATTGTCGATCGCATGAGGCGTGAATTAAATGTTGATGCAAGCGTTGGTTTACCACAAGTTGCATATCGTGAAACAATTGGCTCAGTTTTTGAGCAAGAAACTGAATTTTCACGTCAAATGGGAGCTAGAGCGCAATACGCTCACATTAAGTTGCGATTAGCTCCGTTGGAGCGAGGTTCAGGCTATGAATTTATAAGTGATGTTCCTAAAGGATCTGTACCTACTGAATACATTCAGGCGGTCAATAAAGGAATTCAAGATCAGCTTCGAGGTGGAATTTTAGCTGGTTATCCTGTTTTAGATGTGAAGGTGACGCTGTTCGATGGTTCTTATCACGAGGTTGATTCAAATGATTCCGCTTTCCGTACAGCGGGTTCAATATGTTTCAGGGAGGGGTTCAAAAACGCCATTCCCACCTTGTTAGAGCCAGTGATGCGTGTTGAGGTGATTGCTCCTGAAGATTATATGGGAGACATTATTGGTGATATTAGTAAACGACGCGGTATTATTCAATCAATGAGGGATAGTGCGTCAGCAAAAATGATCGATTGCGAAGTGCCATTGTCAGAAATGTTTGGTTATGCCACTGATTTACGTTCTTTATCACAAGGGCGAGCAACGTACAGTATGCAGTTTGAAAAATACAGTGAAGTGCCGTCGC
>CAZLGN010000280.1:0-2549 GCA_964558865.1 uncultured Methylomagnum sp. | reverse complement strand
GTTTCCAGGTGAACAAGGTTTAGAAATTTTTGAACACATTTCAAAAGGCGCGTGGCAAACGTGGCTTGCAAAACAAACGATGCTAATTAATGAAAACCGTTTAGCGAGTTTTGACCCGAAAACACGCACTTTTTTAGCGACAGAACGCCGCAAATTTTTATTTGAAGGCAACAATGAAATGCCTGAAGGTTACGTTCCACCAACAAATTAAGAAAAATGACATCATTGCACGCGCTACATTTCGATAATCGCTTTATCAATTCACTTCCTAAAGATGTGAACGACGAAAATACTTGCCGCCACGTTTTTAAGGCTTGTTATTCTCATGTTTTACCGCGAAAAGTATCTCAACCTCAAATCGTCTGTTATTCGTCCGAAGTCGCAGAATTGCTTGATTTGGCTTCTGATATTTGTGAATCCGAAGAATTCGCTCACGTTTTTGTTGGAAATCAGTTGATTAAAGGAATGCAACCTTACGCAACCTGTTACGGAGGACATCAATTTGGACAATGGGCGGGGCAATTAGGTGATGGTCGTGCTATCAATTTAGGCGAAATTATCAACAGCCAAAAACAGCGTTTAACCTTGCAACTCAAAGGTTCAGGAAAAACGCCTTATTCGCGTAATTCGGATGGATTAGCGGTTTTACGTTCTTCGGTACGGGAATTTTTGTGCAGTGAAGCGATGCACCATTTAGGTGTGCCGACAACTCGTGCGTTGAGTTTGTGTTTAACGGGTGAATCCGTACTTCGAGATATGTTTTACGATGGCAATCCAAAGCATGAATCTGGGGCTGTCGTTTGTCGTGTCGCACAAAGTTTTACACGATTTGGGCATTTTCAAATTCACGCCGCGCGTAACGATATGGCGTTATTGAAACAGCTTGTTGATTATACGATTCACACGGATTTCCCCCATTTAGGCACGCCTAACGTTGAAACGTATTTAGAATGGTTTAGCGAAGTTTGCAAAAAAACGGCTGAAATGATTGTGCATTGGCAACGAGTAGGTTTTGTTCATGGCGTGATGAATACCGACAATATGTCGATTTTAGGATTGACCATTGATTATGGTCCTTATGGTTGGCTAGAAGATTTCAATTTAAGCTGGACTCCTAACACCACTGATGCAGAGCATCGCCGTTACCATTTTGGTAATCAACCGCGCGTGGCATTTTGGAATTTGGCACAATTAGCGAATGCTATTTTTCCGTTAATTCAAGATGCAAAACCGTTGCAAGATATTTTAGAACGTGAATACACAAACACGTTTCAACGCGGTTATGAAAAAATGATGGCAGAAAAATTAGGTTTAGATACATTCGATGAAGTGTTAATTTCAGATTTAATGACTTTATTACAATCGGTTGAAACCGATATGACGATTTTTTACCGTCAACTAGCGAAAGTCGATTTGACTAAAGATTTTATTGATACACAACCTTTAACCGATGCTTACTATGACAAAGCGTATTTAAATGATGGTTATCAAAATAAATTGAATGCTTGGCTGAAACGTTATGCAAATTTGAGTACCGTTGATGAATTAAAACGTCAATCAAAAATGAATACGATAAACCCAAACTATGTTTTGAGAAATTATCTTTCACAACAAGCCATCGATGCGGCTGAAAATGGGGATTTTTCTGAAATTGGACAATTGTTAAATATCCTTCGTAATCCTTACGACGAACAACCTGAATTTTCTGAATATGCAAAAAAACGTCCTGAATGGGCAAAAATGAAAGCAGGATGTTCGATGCTTTCTTGTAGCTCTTAACGTAATTTATTTTTCGTTTACTGTTGGAAATTTTTAGTTTTGCTCCATATCGTTATCAATGATGTTTAACGTTAAGAGGGCAATACAATGAGAACTGACAAATTAACCAGTAAATTCCACGCAGCTATTGCGGACGCGCAAAGTTTAGCGTTAGGCAAAGACCATCAATTTATTGAAGCCGCGCATTTATTACTCACCTTACTCGACCAAGAAGGCGGCAGCATCAAGCCGTTACTCGCACAAAGTAATATCAATGTCCCAACCTTACGCGCTGATACACTTGCTTCAATCAGCAGATTAGCAAGTGTGAGCGGCACAGGCGGCGATGTCCGCTTATCAAACGAACTCGACCGTTTATTAAATCTCACCGACAAACTCGCCCAAAAACGCGGCGATAATTTCATCTCCAGCGAATTATTTTTACTCGCGGTTGCCGAAGAAAAATGCGCGTTGACAGAAATTTTCAAAAAACACGGCATTTCAAAAGCCTTGCTCGAATCAGCAATTGAAAAATTGCGTGGTGGTGAAACCGTGCAAGATGCCAATGCCGAAGACCAACGCCAAGCCTTGAAAAAATACACGATTGATTTAACCGAACGTGCTGAACAAGGAAAACTCGACCCAGTTATTGGACGTGATGACGAAATTCGTCGCACGATTCAAGTGTTGCAACGTCGAACTAAAAATAATCCTGTGTTAATTGGTCAACCTGGTGTCGGTAAATCGGCGATTGTTGAAGGTTTAGCGCAACGTATTATCAATGGCGAAGT
>CAZLGN010000279.1:0-2551 GCA_964558865.1 uncultured Methylomagnum sp. | reverse complement strand
GCGTTTTGTTGACCCTTATGCAGCAGAGGAAAGAAAAGCCATTCAGGAAGTTGAATGGGAAGCAGAACAGGAATTGGCAAGAGCGAACCATGCAAAGACGATCGCTAAGAAATAAAAAACTCAGGTCGGCTTTGTGGCGAAAAACGGGCGGTTTGTGCGCGATTTGCGGGTGTGAGTTGTCGGGCAATTGGCATGCAGATCATGTTATTCCTTGGTGTGTGACCAAGAGAACCAATGTTCATGAAATGCAGCCGTTGTGTCCAAAATGCAATTTGAAAAAAGGGGCAAAGATGTCAGACGGAATGATTTTGCGGAAGCATCAACAAGAACTATCTGATTTCCTACAGAATACAGACGCGTCTAATTTCCCATTAGACATTTTAATGGATGTTACACCAGGCGGTGGCAAATCAAGGTTGCCAGGCATACTAGCTCAAAAGTTTCCTAATTTTCGCATTGCTTGGTTTGTACCAAGACTGTCGCTTAAAGGGCAGGCGGTCAAGGATATGAAGAAGAATTTTGGAATTATATTAAATGATGCGGGCAACGATGTTGACCCTTGCAGGGAGTGTAAATCTGGATTTGTTTCAACACATCAAGCATTAACAACAAATACAGATCTTTGGATCGATGAACTTTCACGACATAAATACATACTTGTTATCGATGAACTTCATCACGCAAAAATAACAAGAAAAGGCGAATCAAACTCACTTGCTCAGGCAATTAGCAAGCTGCCTTATCAAATCAGGTTGTGCATGACCGGCACACTTGAAACTAATGATAAATCTTTTATCAGCACCGTTCCTTATAAAGAAACGGGAATTGGCTATGAACTAGACCTTGAAAACTATGATGGCCATAAAACAAAAAGGATTAGCTACAGTCGAACAGATGCGTTGAATGAAAACGCAATCGTTACGGTTGAATTTCATTATCACGATGGCCCTGTTAAATGGGAAAACATAGAAGGCATTCAAGAAGGCGTTTTGTCGCAAGTTGATCCTGACAAAGAATCACAGGCCGTCATGACGGCTCTAAAAGGCGATACCGCCATTAAGCTGTTTGAAAATTGTTACGATCATTGGGCGAAATACGGCACGCCTAACGATAAATTATTGATAGTTACTCACAATCAAGAATCGGCCAAAAAATTTAGGGACATACTAAGAAAAAGAGGCGAAAAGGTTGGCCTTGCGGTAAGCGATTCCGATTCGCCTCACGATGATATTATTGAATTTCAGGACGGCAGATTAAGGTGTCTGGTTACTTGCCAGATGGCCTATGAAGGACTTGACGTACCAGATATTTCCCACATTGCTTGTTTAACTCACATCAGGTCGGTGCCCTGGATTATGCAAATGCTTGCCAGAGCATGGAGAAAACGGCCTGGAAAAACAAAGTGTTCGGTTTTTGTTCCAAATGATCCGGCGATGAATCGCGTTATTGCCAGAATAAAATCAGAAGAAAAGCAAGTTTTACCCTTTGTGGGTGATGGACCTGGCCCCGGAAAAGGCGAGTCAGTTTTCGTGCCAATCGCCAGTGATGTTACAACCATCACATCTGAATATCTTGATGAGGACAAAGTAGTCAGTGAAGCAAAATCAGAGATATTTGCATTTTGTCAAAAGTATGGCGTCTCACCAGACAGCCTCGAAGCGGAAAACATGTTGCGTGTGGTGCGTCAACAAAACAAAAGCGACAGTATTCCTAGAAGTCGCGAACTGACACCCAGCGAAACTAGGAAGCGAATGAGTAAAGAAATCCATGATATATGCACGGCTGCTGACAAACGCAACGGTGTTGAGTATGGAACACATTCAGCAAAACTTAAATGTAAGACAAAGAAAAGCACAACAGACATGACAATTCAAGAACTTGAAAGGGCAAGAAATGTCGCAATCAGTCTTTGTTCTTGATGAAGTTGGCGATCAATTTGCAGAACCCGGTTCGCGTTCATGGGCAGTCTATTTCGTGAATCGGGCTAAGATTGTTCGCGACCAAGTACACAACGATGTTTCGAGCCTGAAAAGCATTGTTGAGCGACTTGAAAAACATGAAGCGTGGAAGCATTTTGGGCTTCCATCATTCAGCATGTTATGTGCAACAAAACTTAAACTTGCAAGCGAAGAGCTTGACGCCATCATGAAGGCTAAGCGAGGCCAGACTGTTGGTGAAGTGTTGGCATTAAAACCAAATGGAACAAATCAGTTTACATCAACAGGGTTTGATAAAAATGAAAATATCAAACCCTCGAATGATGGCGGCACATCCGCAACCTATCGCATTGCCAAGCTAAAACGCGACGCGCCAGAGATTGCCGAACGGCTTGCATCTGGTGAATTTCCCAATGTGAGGGAAGCTGAACGGGCGGCAGGGATGCCGGTTCCGAATAAGCTAACAGCACTGGAAAAAATTCAACGTGCTTTTACAAGGCTTGATGCTGGTGATCAAGCCAGATTTGTTTATTGGCTTGCGAATAGGAGTTGATTGAGCATGAACTGGCAAGATTACTTTGAGGCGTGTGGCGACAACGACATTTGCAAAGCGT
>CAZLGN010000278.1:0-2562 GCA_964558865.1 uncultured Methylomagnum sp. | reverse complement strand
TTGCGATGATTCCAAATTGCGCGGCGACGCGCCACGTTCATTTTGTTTTAGATGGCAGCGGCGTGGCAGAATTCACGCCACTGCGTTTAGACGATTATCCAAAAATTAGTCGTGATATTGGCACGGCGCGACGGGTAAATTTAGACACGCTAAAAACCGAAGATGTCACAACGTGGCAAGTCGGTGAAACGCTTTTATTAAGCGGCACGATTTTAACGGGACGCGACGCAGCACATAAACGGTTGTGCGAAATGTTGGAGTGCGGCGAACCGTTACCTGATGGCGTAGATTTTGCTGGCAAGTTCATTTATTACGTTGGCCCTGTTGATGCGGTTCGAGATGAAATCGTCGGTTCAGCAGGGCCAACAACCGCAACGCGCATGGATAAATTTACTGCGCCGTTGCTAGAAAAAACGGGCTTGCTTGGCATGATTGGTAAATCGGAACGCGGTGAAATCGCCATTTCTGCGATTAAAAAACATAAAGCAGTCTATTTGATTGCGGTTGGTGGCGCGGCATATTTGGTTTCTAAAGCGATTAAGAAATCCAAAATTATCGCGTTTGCCGATTTAGGCATGGAAGCGATTCATGAATTTGTGGTGGAAGATATGCCCGTTACGGTCGCGGTGGATTCGAAAGGTGTTTCAATACATCAAATCGCGCCAAAAAAATGGCAAGCAAGAATTGGTAAAATTCCTATTGAGATAATCGAAAAATGAAAAAGCGTCGTTTAGTTTTTGTCAGTTTTTTAATCATAGCTCTGTCGATGTTGACGGGCTGGCGTTCGCATCGGCATCATAAAAAACATAAGGTTCAAACACCAATTGAAGAAGTCGTTGCACCTAAAAAATTGGATTTATCTTTACCGCTTAAAATTGATGAAAAAGCCGATTTACCCGTAACGCAATCTAAAATTGAAAAACCGAAAAAAATTAAACGCGATATTGAATTAGAACCGCAAACAATTCTGTCCGCAGAACCCGAACAAGACAAAATAAAATCTTTCGATGGCGCGGGTTTGTCTATCAACATAAAACGTTAAAACACAGGAATTATGGATTTATTACTCGCAGTAAAAATATTGATTTTAAGCGTGGTCGAAGGGCTGACTGAATTTTTACCGATTTCCAGCACGGGACATTTAATTTTAGTCGGCGATTTGTTGAATTTTAACGATGAAAAAGGAAAGTTGTTCGAATTAGTGATACAAGTTGGCGCGATTTTAGCGGTGTGTTGGGAATATCGCCGCAGAATTAGCGAAACATTTAGTGGCTTATTCAAAAAAGAAAAAACCGCGCAAAATTTCACCCTAAATTTAATCATCGCATTTTTACCTGCCGCAGTTCTGGGCTTTTTGTTTGGCAAATATATCAAAGCCATTTTGTTTAAACCTGTTCCCGTTGCGTTGGCGTTTATTGTTGGCGCATTCGTCATTATTTGGGCAGAAAAACGCGAACATACGATACGCATTAACACCGTCGATGAGTTGTCAAAATTAGACGCGCTAAAATTGGGTTTCGCGCAAGCCTTCGCCCTCATTCCTGGCACATCGCGTTCTGGCGCAACGATTATCGGCGGTTTGTTATTTGGACTTTCGCGCCAAGCTGCAACAGAATTTTCATTCTTTTTAGCGATTCCAACATTGTGCGCGGCGAGTGCTTACGATTTGTACAAACACCGCGATTTACTTGATGCCGCAGCAGATGCGCCCGTTTTTGTTTTGGGAATGATTGCCGCATTTTTCAGTGCGTTATGGGCGATTAAAGGATTACTCCGCTATATTAGTCAGCACGATTTTGTGATTTTTGCCTGGTATAGATTGGTTTTTGGCGCAATCGTTTTAATCACCGCTTATAGCGGCGTTGTGCAATGGTCAGTAAATTAACGCGCAGTTTTGTTGAAAAATTCACAAATGAGTTTAGAATTGCCGCTAGCACATCGGTTCGCGATGGCTATTTTTCTTACAACCCCAAAATAATAATTATTCGAGGACGATATTGATGAAAACATTAAAAAAAATCGCTTTAGCCGCTATGATTGCCGCTTCTTTAGGTGCTGTTTCCACAACTGCGTTTGCTGAAAGCGATCCAGGTCGTATTTCTTACCCAGCCGCTCAAGCTGTAGATATGTTGGCGGGCAAAGTTCAAACGGCAATCGACTCTGTGACTTCAGGTGCCGATGCTGAAACGACTGGTAAAGTCATCAAAGAGGCTTCAGATTTTTCAAAAGAAGTGAATGCTAATGACCGTGTTGCGCGTGCTGTTGCAAAAGCAATCAACGTTGTTAAAGCCGCGCGTAAAGACATTCAAGACGGCAACTCGCAACAAGCTGAAGCAAAATTGCGTGATGCACATAAACAAATTCTTGAAGCAAAAAATCTTATCTAAATTTTTTGTTTTTTAAAACTGAAAAGCCCTGCAACATATAACGTTGCAGGGCTTTTTTAATGGGTGCAATCTTGTAACGAAGTTGGCGTATTATTGCCAATGTTATCTCCCACATTGAGCTGGTATTGAATCCATATTTTCTAATTTATTTTCATTAAATATCAATTAGATATAA
>CAZLGN010000277.1:0-2577 GCA_964558865.1 uncultured Methylomagnum sp. | reverse complement strand
AAAATTGATCAATTTCAGGGGGCGACAGTACATTAAATGGAATCAGCACCCTCTTAATTCGCATTAAAACTGTTGATTTACATAGTTAAAGTGGGTATTTATGAAAATGTGCGACAAAATTAAATTCATGCGGCAATCGAAATCACTTTCGCAAGAAGAAATGGCAGAAAAACTAGGATTATCGTTGAACGGCTATGCCAACATTGAACGAGGCGAAACCGATGTTGCTGCACAGAATTCAACAAATTGCCGACGTATTGGTCAGTTTTGGTGAATGAAATGTTGTATTTTTAACAGGGAGTGAAAATCATAACGTCAGTAACATTTTGCATATTTCAAACACTTCAAACGACCTTGAAAAATCGCAGCTCATGCTTGAAATAAAAGACAAAGAAATTGTCATGCAACAAAATAAAATCGCGCATCTCAAAGAAATCATTGAATTGATGAAAGCCGCGCAACAGCAATAAATTCAATTACTAAATCATGTTAGAATTGCCGTAGTACACCAAACTGTTAAAGTTTGGGATTATAAAAAATCAGGCTTGAGCTTTTAATACTCAGTTTTTCAGTAAATCGCGCCGATATTTTAATCCCGTTTGTTTTCGGTTTGATGTAGTAGTCGCGCCACTTGCGGCGAATCAAATCAAAATTTTATTAACCTTTTACCAAAATAATCATGACAACTTTAGAAAATATCATTAACGCCGCTTTTGAAAATCGTGCAGAAATTACCCCTGCAAACGCCACAGCAGAAATCCGCGAAGCCGTCACCGAAACATTGAATTTACTCGATAGCGGAAAATTGCGTGTTGCTGAAAAAATCGACGGAGATTGGGTCACGCATCAATGGTTGAAAAAGGCGGTTTTGTTATCGTTCCGAATCAACGAAAACCGCATGATGGACGGCGGCAACACACGCTATTACGACAAAGTTGAAAGCAAATTTTCAAACTACAGCGAAGCCGATTTTGCAGCCGCTGGCGTTCGCGTGGTGCCAAATGCGGTGGCGCGTCACGGTTCATTCATTGCGTCAGGCACTATTTTAATGCCGTCTTACGTCAACATTGGCGCGTATGTGGATAGCGGCACGATGGTCGATACTTGGGTCACAGTCGGTTCATGCGCTCAAATCGGTAAAAATGTGCATTTATCTGGCGGCGTGGGAATTGGCGGCGTGTTAGAACCGTTGCAAGCAAATCCAACCATTATTGGTGACAACTGCTTTATCGGCGCACGTTCTGAAGTCGTTGAAGGCGTGATTGTGGAAGACGGTTGTGTGATTTCGATGGGTGTTTATATTGGTCAAAGCACCAAAATTTTCAACCGTATGACAGGCGAAATCACTTACGGACGCATTCCAGCGGGTTCAGTTGTGGTGTCGGGCAATTTACCTTCTGCGGACGGCAGTTACAGCTTGTATTGCGCGGTGATTATCAAACAAGTCGATGAACGCACGCGCAGTAAAACAGGCATCAACGAATTATTGCGCGATTAAAATTCGCTGAATTAAAACAAAAGGCAGACGAAAGTCTGCCTTTTTTGTAAATGGATTGTTATGTTTCGCACACTTAGTTCGTTAATTATTTTGATGTTGTTTTATTCACCAACGTTTGCCGCAAATCCACTTGAGGATTTGGTTCGCAATGCTTCGACGTTAAAACGTAATTTGTTTGGTGATGAATTATTGCAACCTGATGAAGCGTTTGAATTTTCAGCCAACGTGAAAGACGGCAACACCTTGTATGTGAATTGGGAAATTGCGCCAGATTATTATTTGTACCGAGAAAAAATTAAATTGGAATTAGTGAATACAAGCGGCGTGAAATTGGACGATTACACGATTCCGAACGGTTTTCCAAAAAACGATGAAGCCTTTGGAAAAGTAGAAGTTTTTCACGAAGGTTTGAATTTCACTGTGCCAGTGATACACGAAAGTCATAGCGCACAAACCATTACGTTACGCGCAAAGTTTCAAGGTTGTGCAGAGCGCGGCGTTTGCTATCCACCAATGACGAAAGAGGTGGTTTTGAATTTGCCGATTGCTCAACAATTAAAACCGTTGCAGTAAAACATGAATCGAGGTTTGCGCGGCATTCAACGTGCAAACCTCGTTTTAGTTTATACGCTTACAACGCGCTAATTTTAACGTGCTGCGCTTGCAAATTGCCGAGCGTCGATTGTAATTCAGCTAAACGTGAGCGTTCTTTTTCAAGTACCGCCGCTGGAGCTTTTTCAACAAACGACGGATTGCTTAATTTCACATCAATGCGTTCTAATTCGGTTTGAATTTTCAAAATTTCTTTATCCAAACGCGCTAATTCTGCGGCTTTATCAATCAAACCAGCCATTGGAATCAAAATTTGCATTTCGCCCACAATTGCCATTGCCGATTCTGGTGCAATGTCATCCGCATTCAACCATGTTATGGTTTCCAAACGCGCCAATCTATTCAAATAAACACGATTCGTTTCTAAACGCAGCGCGTCTTGCTCGCTGCCGTGTTACAATAAAACAGGTAATTGTTTGCTCGGCGCAATGTTCATTTTACCGCTAATTCGACGCACACCCAAAATC
>CAZLGN010000276.1:0-2627 GCA_964558865.1 uncultured Methylomagnum sp. | reverse complement strand
TTTGAAATGCTACATTTTACAGTCAAGCTAATTTTTTATGAGAAAGCCGTGCCCACATCTGTCTGTGTGGTCAAGAACTTCGCTGGTTCAAGAAGCCATAAAACGCAACATTGTTGAATCTGTATCGCCCACAAGTATCGGGCGTTTTTTAAAATCAGGGACAGATAAAACCGCATCAATCCCGCTATTGGCTAAACCATGAAGTTGAAGATGAAGCCCAGTTTAACGAACAGGTAAGAACGATTTGCAAGTTGTATCATCAAGCCCAAGAATTACACGAACAGGGCATTCACCACCTGATTAGTATTGATGAGAAGACGGGCATTCAAGCGATAGAGCGTGATTATCCAACGCAACCTGCTGAAACAGGTCAAGTTGCACGGGTTGAGTACAACTATGATCGACATGGAACGCAAGCCTTGATTGCCAATTTTGAAGTAGCGACTGGTAAAATAATTTCTCCAACCGTTGAGGATACTCGCACCGAAGTGGATTTCTTGCTTCACCTTCAGCAGACGGTGAAGAATGATCCTAATGGAAAATGGATTTTTATTTCGGATCAACTGAATACGCACAAATCGGCTTCATTAGTGGAATGGGTGGCGAAAGAATGCGGCGTTGAAGAGAATTTAGGCATAAAAGGAAAATCGGGCGTTCTGGAAAATATGGTAACCAGAGCAAAGTTTTTACAAGAAGAAAGCCACAGAATTCGTTTTGTTTATACGCCAAAGCATTGTTCTTGGCTTAATCAGGTAGAGATTTGGTTTGGAATTTTGTCTCGACGCTTACTTAAACGCGGAGAATTCAAATCAACTGCGGAGTTGAAAGAACGCATTTTAAAGTTTATCGATTTGGCGGATTCAAGTCATAAGTGCAACGGGTTAAAAATCAACAAGTTAAGCCAGTCATTTGGGTAAAAACTTCCTAAATTCTTCAATTCCAAGCATCACGAATGCCATTGAAATAATCATTAACCATGTCATTGCGTCTAACGGCGCAGTACCAAAAATATAATTTCCCCATGACGTGTAATCGATCAACGCAAGCAAAATAATTTCTAGTGCAATGCCACATAAAATAATCGGATTATCAAATAACTTTCCTCGAAAAATGAAGCGACTGGGAAATTTACACAAAAAAACATTCACAATTTGCGTGATGATAATTGCACTAAAACAGGCGGTTGTGGCTTGTAAATAAAGCAGTGAATTTGCGGCTAACACATCGCCCCATTGCCATAAACCGTTATGTAAAACAAAGAAATAGGCTGCCATTGCCACAACCGCTTCCAACGCGCCTAAATACAAATAAGCACGCACTAATAACCGCCAATCCAGTAAGCGTTCATTGTAAGCGCGAGGCGGTTTTGTCATGCTATCAGCTTCAGGTTTTCCCGCGCCCAAACCTAACGCTGGCAACATATCTGTGCCTAAATCGACCGCTAAAATTTGAATAATCGTGAGCGGTAACGGAATTTTGAATAATGCAAACGCCAAATACGGCACAAGTTCTGGAATGTTTGACGACAAAATATAAGTCAAAAATTTGCGGATATTTTCATAAACGGCGCGACCTTCTTCAATTGCGGCAATAATGCTGGCGAAATTATCATCGAGCAAAATCATGTCAGCCGCTTCTTTCGCAACATCTGTTCCGCTAAGTCCCATTGCAATGCCAATATCAGCCAATTTTAACGCAGGCGCATCATTCACGCCGTCACCTGTTACCGCAACAATGTGATTTTTCTTTTTCAACGCGGCGACAATTCGCATTTTTTGGTCGGCAGCAACACGAGCAAAAATAATATCAGGTGCATCTAACGCTAACCGTAATTGTGTTTCAGACCAATTTCGCAAATGGTCGCCTGTAATCACAACGGGATGGTCGGATAAAACTTGCCCGATTTGTTTGCCGATGGCTAACGCCGTATGCGGATTATCGCCCGTCACCATAATCACTTTAATGCCTGCCGCGTGGCATTTTTTCATCGCATCGGCAACTTCAGGACGTGGTGGGTCTTCCAAACCAACCAAACCGCAAAAAATCAACGCATTTTCTTGTGATTCGCTGCTATGACCTTCCGAAATTTCACGCCACGCAAATGCCAAAACGCGCAAACCTTCATCTGCCATTGCTTCTTGTGCGCGAAGAATTTTTTGTTTTTCTTGTGCAGAAATTTCTAAAATTTCACCCTTATTTTGAATTTGACTGCACAATGGCAACACCGTTTCTAACGCGCCTTTGCAATATAAAATCACGCCTTTGGGTGTTTGGTGAATCGTTGAAAGTCGTTTGCGGTCAGTATCGAAAGCGACTTCGTTAATTTTTGGATAGGCTAGCGTTTCACCCAAACACGTTTTGGCGGTGTGAACCAACGCCAATTCCATCGGGTCGCCAAAGGCTTGCCATTCCCCGTCTGTCATCGTTTCTTTGAGGCTTTGACAAAGTAGCGCGTTTTCAAAAAATCGCCGCTGACTTTGTACAATTTCAGGTTCACGTTGTAATTGAATGGGCGTGAAAAATTGGTCTTGCAAATAAATCGTCCGAACTGACATTTTATTTTGCGTCAATGTGCCAGTTTTGTCGGTGCAAATAACCGTTGCAGAACCCAACGCTTCAACCGAAGG
>CAZLGN010000275.1:0-2636 GCA_964558865.1 uncultured Methylomagnum sp. | reverse complement strand
ATTATTAAGTCGATTTTAATTGCAAAAATCAACATTCCACCCCGCTCAATGTGGGAAACGTGATTGAACGCTGCGTATTGTTTGCGGATGATTCACAATTCCCTGTGCAATGGTTGCAACTTGGCAAACCCGTTGAAAAAGTGACCGCTGATAGCACGCATATTCATTTACCGATTGATGGCAGCATGGCGTTGGACGATATGGATAAATTTATTATTCAAACGGCTTTAGAACGTGCGGCGAATAATTTAACGGCAGCGGCTCGTGCGTTAGGAACAACTCGTGAAACGCTGCGTTATCGCGTAAAAAAATATCAATTAAATCACATTGAGTGATAACAACGCGGTACATTTAAACTTTTATTCTTTCCATTTTTTAACAATTACGCATGATTTCAAATTTTTCAGTTTCTGTTGTTGCACCCGCTCGATTGCACATGGGTTTTTTAGATTTAAGTGGCGCGTTAGGACGGCATTTTGGCAGCATTGGTGTCGCCCTCAATGAACCCGTTACCCGTTTAGTTATAAAAAAAACCGACTCATCGCTCACCTTTCCTTTTCAAAACGACGGCAATTTAAATCGTGTCGAAAAATATCGCGCCACATTTTGTGCAGCCTTTAATGTTTCGGATGCCGTGAAAATTGACGTGATTGAAACCATTCCTGAACACGTTGGTTTAGGTTCGGGAACACAAATGGCATTAGCGGTCGGCGCGGGTTTAAATGCATTTTACGATTTAAAATTAAGTGTGCGTGAGATTGCAGCGGCAATGGACAGAGGTTTGCGTTCAGGTATCGGCATTGGTATTTTTGAGCAAGGTGGCTTTGTTGTTGATGGCGGACGTGGTGAAAATACGATTACCCCGCCGATGTTGGCGCGTTTTGATATTCCCGAAAATTGGCGATTTATTCTGGTATTCGATGAACGCGGACAAGGTTTGCATGGTTCACAAGAAATTGAAGCCTTCAAAACCTTGCCGCCATTTCCTCGCCATGACGCGGAACGCTTGAGCTATTTATTGTTAATGCAAGCTCTACCAGCGATTGCTGAAAAAAATTTAGCGCGTTTTGGTGAAGTGATTACAGAATTACAACGCACGGTTGGCGAGCATTTTTCACCCGCTCAAGGCGGCGTATTTACAAGCGAAGATGTTGCACAAGCTATGCGCTGGTTGGCAGAACGTGGCGCGGTGGCAATTGGACAAACATCATGGGGACCAACAGGTTTTTGTTTGGTGGAAAATAGCGAAATTGCCGAATTATTAGTCAAACAAGCACAAATCCTTTTTGATAAACCCCCGCTTCGTTTTAGTATTGTCAGTGCGCGAAATCGTGGCGGTGACTTATCAATTATCGAACTCAATCACTCAATTTAAATTAAGTAAAATTCATGGACACTCAAGATATATTTTCTGCACCTTCTTTGATTGGCAATGTTGGCGCACCGTTTCTTTTAGGGATTGCGGTTGGCTATTTTGCTAAAAAAATGCTTCGCACTGCCTTATTTTTAGGCGGTGGCATCGTGGTCATTTTATTCGTCGCCGAATACTACGGTGTCGTACATATTTCGGACTCTCAACTTTTGCACGCGACGGATGTTGCTGCTGATGCGGCAAAAAGTTCGAGTGATTTTTTATTGGAACGTTTATCACGTTTTACGGTGAAAGGCGTAAGCGCGACAGCTGGTTTTGTGTTGGGCTTTAAAATGGGTTAATAAAAATGGCGTGTTAAATCCTACACAGTTAATGGTTGAAAAACACCACGCTGGTTTTTATGCCCCAATTCTACATCTTAAAATTCACGGCATCATTCTAAAAAACTTATCTTTCAAGATGTTACAGCGCACTAGCGCGTGGCACGTTAATCGCACTGACAGAAATAACTTTTATTTTTGTTTCCAGCGGAACGAGGTTTTTTTTATGAGTGATGCCACAACAGCATCTTTACCAGCAACGGGATTGGCGGGTTTAAAAGCACATTGGCGCAGCGATTTATTATCGGGTTTTTTAGTCTTTTTAATTGCTTTGCCTTTATGTTTAGGCATTGCGATGGCTTCGGTATTTCCACCTTCTGCGGGAATTATCACTGCTATTATTAGACATCTTTCCTAAATAAAGCCACGGATTATAAGGTGTTGGCTAAATCTCGTAATTTTACCCTTGTATTGGTTATGATTACATTTAGACTGTGCAGCTAGATAATATAAAAATTTGTCGTAGATGGCAGTTAATTCTGATTTCAGCTAGAAAACGTTTATATGCTCTATGCCGCTATTTAGCAGTATTTATTTAGGAAAGATGTCTATTGGTAGCATGGTTGTTTCTCGCGGTAACGGTTCTTTCATAACGATTAACGGCCCCGCCGCTGGTTTAATCGTCGTTTAATCGTCGTCGTTTATGATGCGGTTCAAAGCCTTGGCGAGGGCGACGCGATGGCAGGTTATCGTTATGCGCTCGCGGCAATCGTCATTGCTAGCATCATTCAAATTCTCATGGGCGTGTTTAAAGCGGGACGTTTGAGTTCATTTTTCCCCGCTTCGGTTGTTCACGGAATGCTCGCCGCGATTGGTATCATTATCATGGCAATTCACTACCGTACACTTTTTTGAAAGATGGTTGAAAAATCGTAACCAATTGA
>CAZLGN010000274.1:0-2654 GCA_964558865.1 uncultured Methylomagnum sp. | reverse complement strand
AAATGCAACGGCAAAGCCACCGCATCTTTGAGAGCTTTCACCAGTTCGCTTGTGGCGTAAGGCGTTAATAAGCCCGCCATGTCTTTAATCGCAATCGAATCACAACCGAGCTTTTCTAATTCTTTACCGAGTTTGATAAATAACGCGGTGTTATGCACAGGACTTGTGGTGTAACAAATCGTGCCTTGTGCGTGTTTGCCCGATAATTTTGCGGCTTCAATCGCGGTCGTTAAATTACGCACATCGTTGAGCGCGTCGAAAATTCTAAAAACATCAATCCCGTTTTCAGCCGATTTGGCAATAAAAGCGCGAACCACATCATCGCTGTAATGACGATAACCGAGTAAATTTTGCCCCCGCACCAGCATTTGCAAACGGGTTTTCGGCAAGGCGGCTTTTAATTTTTGTAAACGTTCCCAAGGGTCTTCTTTTAAAAAGCGCAAACACGCATCAAACGTCGCGCCGCCCCAGCATTCGAGCGACCAATAACCAATATCATCAAGCATTTCACACGCTGGCAACATATCACTGGTTTGCAAGCGCGTAGCGATTAACGATTGATGCGCGTCTCTTAAAATAACGTCTGTAACATGAACTTTTTGCATTGTTTAATCTCCTTAAAAATTTACAAACCTGTGTGCGCTGCCATCGCGGCGGCAATCACTTTTGCGAGTTCTTCGGGTTGGAGTTTGTTGGAATAGTTAATGAGTTCTGGGTATTTTTCGACAAAGCCTGTATTAAAAGTTGCTGCTTGAAATTCAGGATGTTTGAGAATTTCAAGGTAATACGGAATCGTGGTTTTAATTCCAAATAAGCCCATATCTTTTAACGTGCGTTCACCGCGTTTGATTACGTCTTCCCACGTCATCGCGCTGACAATCACTTTTGCCAGCATCGAATCGTAATAAGGCGGAATTTCATAACCCGTGTAAATCGCGGTATCGGTACGCACACCAGGACCTCCAGGCGCGTAGTAACGTGAAATTCTGCCAAAACTGGGCAGAAAATCATTTTGCGGGTCTTCGGCATTGATACGGAATTGAATCGCGTAGCCACGACGCACAATTTCATGCTGTTTAAAACGCAACGTTAACCCCGCCGCCACGCGAATTTGTTCTTCAACAATATCTACGCCTGTAATCGTTTCGGTAATGGTGTGTTCGACTTGCACGCGGGTGTTCATTTCCATGAAATAAAAACGGTCTTTGTCATCAAGCAAAAATTCAACCGTTCCCGCGTTGGTGTAACCGACCGCTTTTGCCGCTAAAACCGCCAGCCCACCAATATATTGCCGTTGCGCTTCATCGAGTTGCGGCGAAGGCGCGATTTCAATTAGTTTTTGATTGCGTCGTTGAATCGAACAATCGCGCTCATAAAGATGAATCGTGTTGCCATGCGAATCGGCTAACACTTGCACTTCGATATGACGTGGATTCACAACGCATTTTTCCAAAAACACTTCCGCGCTGCCAAAGGCTTTTGTGGCTTCTGAAATCACGCGCTGATAATTTTTTTGTAAATCTTCTGGCGAATCACAACGCCGAATCCCACGACCGCCGCCACCTGATGTGGCTTTGAGCATAATCGGATAACCAATTTTTTCAGCAATTTCGAGAGCTTGTTCAACGCTTTCTAAATTCCCCTCTGTGCCAGGTGTGACGGGAATCCCTGCGGCAATCATCGCTTGACGCGCTTGGGTTTTATCGCCCATTCGCGCAATCACTTCCGAATCAGGTCCAATAAACACAATGCCGCGTTCTTTGCAGACTTTGGCAAATTGCGCGTTTTCCGATAAAAAACCATAACCAGGGTGAATCGCATCACAACCCGTTGCCGCCGCTAAATCAACCAGTGCGTAGACGTTCAAATAACCCGCAAGCGGCTCTGTGCCAATGCAATAGGCTTCATCGGCTTTTTTGACGTGCAAACCAAAACGGTCTGCTTCGGTATAAATTGCCACTGAACGAATGCCCATTTCAGCGCAAGCGCGAATAATTCGCACCGCAATTTCACCTCGATTCGCAATTAAAATTTTGCGTAACATTTTCTCCCTCCAAAATGGGTGAACAAAAACTAATGAACAATGTTTAAACTAGAAAAAACTAAGGATTCGAGAAACAAAATAACGGCTGCGTCGTTTTTTTCTTCCCCAAAATCGGTGAGTGACGGCAAATGATTCATAAAAAAATTCTGCAAATGCGCCATTTCAATAATCGTGCTGGATAAGGATTTCGGATAACGATAATCGGGCTTACATTCCAAAATGATGTCGCCGATTTTGGCGCACAAATCTTTGTACGGTTTGAAAAGATGGTCTTTGTTGTCTTCAGAAACTTTTTTAGTCAAATAGGCTTTTGAACCTTCCGTAATAATGATTTGATGCAACATTTTTTCATTCACATAAGAAGTCGTCACGTTGTCATCAATCGGCGTTGCTAGCAGTGCAATCGTTTTTTTGAGTTTCACAACAGGGTCGGTAATGTTATTCGTGTGAAACGTGACTTGATATTCAACCCAGCTCCAATACCACGCCGTGATATACATCAAAAGTCGATGTTTATTTTCAAAATAACGATAAATGCCCGCTTCGGTTGTACCGATTGCTTTGGCTAATTTTTTAAACGTAAACGCCTCAAAACCGTCTTCGTGAATTA
>CAZLGN010000273.1:0-2670 GCA_964558865.1 uncultured Methylomagnum sp. | reverse complement strand
AAATAATCCGCGCAGTATTCGCATGATGGCGAACGACAAACGTAAATACCTTCAGTTTCGCATAATTGTTTATAAATAAATTTTTTCCATTTCATGTCATAAACGTTTTGCGTGACCATTTCGGGAAAGTTAGTTTTTAACAATGCAGATAAATCGTCACGGCTAAATAGCCCCAAATCTTGCCACAAATGATTTTCACCTAAACACGCGGCAACGATAATCGTAATTAACCATTCGGTTTCATCGTTTTGCTCAATTGCAAAACCACGCAAAAAACGCTCAAGTTCATCCTTTTCAGCCATTCGACTGAAATCAAGATTTTGTTTAAGTGGAAAAATTGAAATGAAATAATCGGGGAAATGTTGCGCTAAAAGCTGTTGAAATTGTAAATCGGTTAAGCCTAAAAAATTCGGTAATGCACCTTCGCCCGCTTGCCAACTCGCCAGCATTTGAGCGAAAAATTGACTGTTTGGCGCGGTATCCGAACACGCTAATAACTGCTGATAATGGTGTTGTCGCATGGTGAAATCCTCACGCGCTAAACTGTGTAGGTGCGGATTTATCCGCACAGAACTGCGAATAAATTCGCACCTACAGAAAACATAACTAACGACTAATACTCAACCCGAATATCTTCGTCACGGACAATCATTTGGCACGCTAACCGCCATTCTGACGGCAAATCGTCCACAATCATTTGTTCTAATTCTTCTTTGGTCACTTTACCGATTTCACGCAAAACGGCCTTTTCTTTTTCAGTCAAAGGGCCGCCCATGCGTTGATGTTTTTTGTCGATACTCGACACTTTCACAACGCAGGTTCCGCAATCGCCATCTTCACATTCAAAATTGATGGGGATTTTGTTTTCAAGCGCGAGTTTTAAAATCGTTTGGGTGTGACTTCCCGCCACAGCATAAACCGTTTTGTCGCGGTATTCGGGACTGCTAAAAGTAACTAATGCCATAAAAACACCTCAAAAAGTTATTTGAATTAAACAGGTTTGACAGAAATTTTGCCACCCAAAACTTGTGCCTGACACGCCAAACGATTGTGTTTGCCAGCCATATTTTCGCGCAACACCTTGTCTTCTAAAACAGAAGGTTCGCTCAAATTGTTCCAGCCGTCGGTGACTTTCATAATGCACGTTCCACAATCGCCTTCGCGGCAACCGTAAGTGATTGCTGAACCGACTTTTTCAGAAACTTCGATTACGCGCGTGCCTGCTGGGACGGTGACGGTGACATTTATATCTTCAAAAGTAATGGTCGCTTTTGCCATTTTTTCGTACTCCTCAAACATGAAAAAAGAATCTCGAAAATTATCAATCTAGCCAATTTTCGTAGTGGAATCGGAGGATTCCTGTTGTTCATTGCCGTTGCGGGTCAATGAGTTTTGTACCGATGCGTCCGTGGATCGGTTGAATTTTTATAAATCTTCAAAATTGATTTCTCTCGCGCCACGCAAGCCCATCAATTCTTTCGCGAGTTCCAGTCCGAACGCTTCACATTCCAAAATTTCCTCGTCGGTCGGAATCAATTTCACCCGCAAACCTGCAATCGGCACGCGCAGTTTTAAACCGCGCAAACGGTCTTCTACCATTCGCACGCCTTCGCCTGTCCAACCGTAAGAACCAAACACGCCACCGAGTTTTGTTTTTAAATTCACTACCGCCAACGACGACAACAAATCCCAAATTGGTTTGACCGCATCGCCGTTAATCGTTGGCGTACCTAAAATCATGCCGTCGGCTTCTTCAATCAAATCGACAAACGGCGCAACTTCACCGCCTTCCAAATCGTAAAGCGACACGCGAACGTCTGCGACTTGCATCGCGCCGTTATAAATCGCTTCTGCCATGCGGCGCGTGTTGCCATAAGAGCTGATGTAAAAAATCAACAACGTTTTTTGGTTTTCGCTTAATTCGCTATGCAACGATGGACTAGAAAGTTGGCGATAACGTTGAATGTAACGTTGTGGACGGTCGCGTAAAATTGGGCCATGCGCGGGCGCAATCGTTGAAATCGTTAGGGGTTCAATCAATTCCAATGCCGAAAGCACATAACTTTTGAACGGACGCATGATGTAAGAATAGTAATACTCAAACGAAAATCGAAAATCGCCGACTTTGTCATTGAATAAACGGTTGTCGCAAAAATGACAGCCAAAAACATCCCCCGAAAACAAAATCTGTTCTTCAGGTGAAAACGTGCATTGCGTATCGGGCCAATGCAAATATGGCGTATGCAAAAAGTGCAACGTTCTATCACCCAACGAAACCGAATTCCCTGTCAAAACAGGCGTAAAACGAAGCTCTTCCTGTTTCAATAATCCTTTGAGCATCGATTGGGCTTTTTGCGAAATATACAATTGCGCTTGCGGCGCACGACGCATCAATTCTGGCAACGCGCCCGTGTGGTCGGGTTCTAAATGATTTAAAACAATGACTTTTATTTCAGAATAATCCGCCACACTTTCGAAACGGGCAAAAAAATCGCTGGCAAAACCTTCTTTCACGGTATCAATCACCGCGACGCCTTCACTGCCGCGAATCACATAAGCATTATAGGTCGTGCCATTGGCGGTTTTCAGAATGATGTCGAACGTTCGCAAATTTGAATCGAGCGCACCTATCCAATGCACCCGCTCAGATAATTCGACGGCTTTCGGAAT
>CAZLGN010000272.1:0-2675 GCA_964558865.1 uncultured Methylomagnum sp. | reverse complement strand
TTTACAACATGAACTCGAAGCGCGTGATGGTTGGGCATTTCAACAGCGTGTCGAAAACACATTGAGCAAATTAAATTTGCCGCCTGAGTTGAAAATTCAAGGATTATCGGGCGGTTGGAAACGCCGCGTGGATTTGGCGCGAGCGTTGGTAATGGATCCCGAAGTTTTGTTACTCGATGAACCGACCAACCATTTGGATTTTGAAAGTATCGCGTGGCTAGAAGAACAGGTTTTAAATTTTCAAGGTGCCGTTTTATTTGTAACGCATGACAGAGCTTTTTTGCAAAAATTGGCGACGAGGATTGTAGATTTAGACCGTGGAAATTTGGTTTCATGGCAAGGCACTTACGACGATTATTTAACGCGCAAAGCCGCCGCGCTTGAAGATGAAGCGAATCAAAATGCCGAATTTGATAAAAAATTGGCTGATGAAGAAGTATGGATTCGTCAAGGCGTGAAAGCGCGTCGCACGCGAAATGAAGGACGGGTGCGAGCGTTGGAACGTTTGCGAGCGGAACGCTCAGAACGTCGCAATACCCAAGGCACCGCAAAAATGGGCTTGGATTCGGGCGAAAAATCAGGCAAAAAAGTTATCGAAGTCACCAATCTTGGCTTCACTTATGGCGAACGAACGATTATTAAAGATTTCTCGACCTTGATTCAACGCGGCGACAAAATTGGTTTAATCGGTGCAAATGGCGCGGGAAAATCAACTTTATTAAAATTGTTACTTCAACAACTCGAACCAACTAGCGGCACAATTGAACAAGGCACGAAATTAGAAATTGCGTATTTCGACCAATTGCGCGACCAATTAGACCCAAATATGAGCGTTGTCGATACAATTGCTCATGGAAATGATTTCGTCGAAATCGGCGGTCAGCAACGACACGTTATTTCGTATTTGGGTGATTTTTTATTCGCCCCTGCTCGCGCCCGTTCACCCGTAAAAAGTTTGTCAGGTGGTGAAAAAAACCGTTTGTTGTTAGCGCGATTATTCACTAAGCCTGCGAATTTAATCGTGATGGACGAACCGACTAACGATTTAGATTTAGAAACCTTAGAATTATTGGAAGCAAAACTGGTTGAATTTGACGGCACATTATTATTAGTCAGTCATGACCGCGCCTTTTTGGACAACGTGGTGACGAACGTTTTTGCGTTAGACGGTTCAGGCGATGTGGAAGAATTTTTCGGTAGTTACAGCGACTGGTTGGAATATCACAACACGTTACAAGCCGATGTGGCTGCCGTAAAAAAAGCCACACCTAAAGTTGAAAAACTTGCCCCCGTTTCAACTGCTCCGAAAAAGAAAAAATTGTCTTTCAAAGAACAGCAGGAACTCGACAAATTGCCGCAACTGATTGAAGAATTAGAAAATAAACAAGTTGAACTCACGGCGAAAGTGAATGAACCGAGTTTTTACAAACAAGAACAACAAGCGATAAATGATGTGTTATCGGAATTGAAATCGATTGAAACTGAGTTAGCGAAAACTTATGCACGGTGGGAAGAATTGGACGAAAATGCGGCGTAACCTTGTAATAGAGCGAGAAGTCGATTATTCTTTGCGCCCTTTCAAACAGTAAATCAAAAAATAATTGGAGAGTTGGTCGAGTGGTCGATGGCGCACGCCTGGAAAGTGTGTGTACGGCAACGTACCGAGGGTTCGAATCCCTCACTCTCCGCCAATACTAACGTTGCAATGCCTTATTTTACTAGAGCCTATAAATTACAAGCGAGTTCTACCGTACTTCCTACCGTACTTTAGATTAAAATTTACAAAACATTTTTATCATTTAATTATCCGCATTCACTACCTAACGCACGCTTATCTAATTCCTTAGCCGCCGATGCGCCTAAACCATTTGCCGTTACCGTGATTACCTTTTTCGTCCAACATTTCAAAACATTTCAGTAGCACATAATTTTTTTAGGTATCTTTATATCGGGCGGCTTCTTTACTGCTGATTGCGCCCATGCTTTGTTTGATTTAGGCGTTGATATAATTCTCGTGCTGGTTTCCAGTTTCGATAACGGGGCGGTTGTATATCGACGCTATCAAATCTCTATTTCAAATCATCAAGCAATCAGCATTGCATCTGGCTTTCTCTGTTCCATTTCCGTTTTGCTTTTGTGCAATTTTATCTATCCACGATGATGTTTTTTGAATTACCACACCAGCACATTTTACTGTGGCAATAACGTCATAAATACTCTTTAACGTCCCGTTAATGCTTCATTCTGCTGTGGAAAAGCGGTGGCAATGCAACATCTCTTAATCTGTTGCATTTACTGTTGCAAAAGAACTTCTATTTTCTTTGAAAGTACCATCGACGCTACGTTTTAGCTGTTTCAAGCGTTGCATTCAATCTGCTGTAATTGCCTGCTGTAAATTTGCGGTAATTTTGTTGTGAGAAGTTGTGAAACACCTGTTAAACATAAGATTGATGGTTGCAAAAGTGCGGTAAAATTTGCGGTAATGGATGGTTGTAGTAGCTATCATTTTTTAGCGTATGAACTCAAAACATACCAAAACATTACACGCTATTTTTGCCAAACCAACATCGGCAACACTTGAATGGTCACGAATTGAATCCTTGCTTATCGCTTTGGGTTGCAATGTGATTGAAGGGTAAGTAACAGTTCATTTTAATCTATGATTATCTATGATT
>CAZLGN010000271.1:0-2686 GCA_964558865.1 uncultured Methylomagnum sp. | reverse complement strand
AATTGTTTTACGTCTTGAATGTCTAAATGACAACGACTTGCCACATTTTCAACGCTGTAATTTTCTAACGTAAAATTTTCTAAAACCGCTGCAAAACCTTCGGTGTGATTTTCAATGAAATTTGAATCTAACTTATTTTGCTGGTGTAAAAACTGGAATAAACCATTAAATAAAATCGCATCTGTGCCACTTGCAAGCGGTAAATGTAAATCAGAAATATCACAACTCGCTGTTTTGCGTGGGTCGATAACCACGATTTTTAAATTAGGATTTTTTTCTTTTGCTGCGCGAATACGTTGAAAACTAACAGGATGACACCACGCCGTATTTGAACCAATCAGAATAATTAAATCCGCGTGTTCAAAATCTTCGTAACAATTCGGTACAACATCTGCGCCAAAAGCGCGTTTGTGTCCTGCAACTGATGACGACATACATAAACGGCTATTTGTATCCATGTTACCGCTACCAATAAAGCCTTTCATCAATTTGTTGGCAACGTAATAATCTTCGGTCAGTAATTGCCCCGAACCGTAAAACGCAACGGCATCTGCGCCGTATTTTTCAATCACGCTTTTAAACGAATCGGCAACTAAATCTAAGGCTTCTGTCCAAGACGTTTCACGTCCATACACTTTAGGTTGCAATAATCGCCCTTTGAGTTCAACCGTTTCGCCTAATGCTGAGCCTTTTGAACATAAACGCCCAAAATTAGCAGGATGTGATTTATCGCCGCTGATTTTAATTTGACGGTTTGCATCATCAATTTTTGCGTTGATGCCACAGCCTACACCGCAATAAGGACAAGTCGTTTGAATGGTTTTAGTCATAATTTAAGTCGTTTTGAAATGTGACACCGTTACTAATAATTTTTGCGCTTGGTCTTCGAGCGATTCTGCACTGGCGGCAGCTTCTTCGACGAGTGCCGCATTTTGTTGTGTAACTTCATCTATTTGCGAAATCGCCCGATTTACTTGCGCGATGCCTGAGCTTTGCTCAATGGATGCCGCTGAAATTTCAGTCATCACCGTTGTGACACATTGAATTGCTTGCACAATTTCATTCATGGTTTCGCCTGCTTGCGCCACTAATTGGCTACCGCCTTCAACTTTATCAACCGAATCGCCAATTAACGATTTAATTTCCCCAGCCGCAGAGGCGGCGCGTTGGGCTAAATTTCGAACTTCAGTTGCCACAACCGCAAAACCGCGTCCTTGTTCGCCTGCCCTTGCCGCTTCAACTGCCGCGTTCAACGCTAAAATGTTGGTTTGAAACGCGATATTGTCGATAACAGAAATAATTTCAACGACTTTGCGCGACGATTCGTTAATGCTGTCCATTGTTTCAACGACTTGACCGACAACATCACTGCCTTTTTTGGCAATGGTTGTGGCGGCATCGGCTAATTGATTGGCATATTTCGCATTTTCGGCGTTATGTTGCACGGTGGCGGTTAGTTGCGTGATGCTGGTGGCGGTTTTTTCAAGGCTGTTTGCTTGTTCTTCGGTGCGACGTGATAAATCATTATTTCCTTCGGCAATTTCTTGTGCGCCTGAATTGATAGAGTTTGAAGCTGATTGAATTTGATAAACGATACTTTTTAGTTTTTCAACGGTCATATTCGCATCATTTTTTAATTGTCCAAATGTTCCCGCGTAATCATTTGTAATCATTTGCGTTAAATCGCCTTTTGCGAGAGCTTGAAGCACCTGAGCAATTTCTGCCAAACTCGTTTCGTTTGTTTGCATCAATTGGTTAATGCCAATTGATAAATCAAGCAATACACCTTCTTTGCCTTCTGTACTTAAACGTTTTGCAAAATTGCCATTTCCCGCTGCCGCGACAATTTCAGAAACATCTTGTTCCGTTTTTGCTTCTGCTGTTCGGTCGTACCATTCTGCAACGGTTCCAAGTCGAATGCCGTTGCTATCAATAACGGGATTGGCAAAAACCACCATTTGGCGACTACCTAACATCATGCTAGCTTTGTATTTTTGAGTTAATTCTTTGAGTAATTTACGTTGATGAGCAGGATTTTTGTGAAAACTGTCGATATTTGAACCGATTAAATTATTGCTATTAAAGTTTGGAAATTGTTTATTAATAACGTCTTCATCTTCATGCAAAATTTCAATTACTGATTTATTCACATAAACGATATTTAAATCATTGTCGGCAATCATAACGCCCGTGCTGACATTATCTAACGCCGATTTCACTCGCAAAATTTCATTGTTTAAACGGGTTGCGCTTTCACGTCGTTCTAAAATTTGGTCTTGCATGATTTTCATATTGAAAATGACGCTATCACGATTTTTATTTGTCACATCAATAGCGTTGTCTAATTTTCCAGTTGCAATGTTTTTGGCTAATTTGACAAGCGCAAGCGGCTCTGCACCTAATTCGTTAATAATGCGACGACTAATAAAAACCGTTAAAAATATCGAAATACCAATACTTAGCAGAAAAATGATGATTAACGAAGTTTTATAGTCATTCAAAATATGTTCTGCTTGCGTTTCGTTATCTAAATGATATTTAGTCGCTCGTTCAACAAGTAAATCAATTGCAGCGCGATGTTTTGCGTAGCTCGCGTTCATTTTTTTGAAACTTTCAGCGGCGGCAAATGAATCCTGATTTTGAATGCTGGGAATAAAAACGCTTTGCGCTTCATTGTAAAATTCTT
>CAZLGN010000270.1:0-2732 GCA_964558865.1 uncultured Methylomagnum sp. | reverse complement strand
CCGCATCAATCCGTTTGATACGTTACGCTGTGTTTTTGCAGGCTGAGTAGTTACAGTGATTTCAAAGAACCGTTCACAAAATTTGTAAATGTTCATGAAAAACGTAGAGCGTTAATGGACAGGCTCAAAAAAGGGAAATTGTTATGACACAACCCATTTTGTGAGGGTAGAAATGTTTTCTGGCGGTATTTTTGACGGTATCAAAATTAAATCGGAATGCGTAACCTGCGCGTTCACTGGCTTTATATCATCTATTAAAGACCAGTCGTCGTACCAACAAGCATCGAGTGAATGGTGCAAAAAAATACAAAAAAACCGCTAGGTCAAAATGACTAGCGGTTTTTTTGTGAATGATTACTCAGAATTTCGTTTTAACGGCGGCGGTGATGATGTCGGCGAGCAGTGCGTATTTTCGATTGCATCGCTTTAACATGTTTATGTCCATGACGATGATGGTGTACTTCGGGTTCATCATAATGCGCAGCGCCACTTGCACAATCCAATTGATGAGGTGGTAATCCCGTCAACTGTGGCGGCATCGAACTAATGTTCGCGATCACATTGTAATCGCCTCCAAAACCACGATCCATTTGATTAACCATAAAATTATAGCGTTCGTTGCTGGTTCGACCACCTAAAACTACGCCAATTAAACGTCGTTCGTCTCGAAATGCCGAACTCACCAAGTTATAACCCGAATTACAGGTAAAACCCGTTTTCATGCCTTCGGCACCTTCATAAGTCGCGGTAAATCGATTGATGCCAAACATTTCGCGTCCTTTAAAATTAAAACTGTGTGCGCCAAAATAATCGTAATACTCAGGAAAAGTTCGATACAGTTTCAACGCCAATAACGCCATATCGCGGGCGGTAGTGACTTGCCAATCATTTGGCAATCCCGTTGCGTTCATAAAATACGAGTTGTACATTCCCATCGAATGGGCTTTTGCTGTCATGCGAATTGCAAAATTATCTTCCGTTACGGCTAAATGTTCGGCTAAAACCACCGTCGCATCGTTAGCGGAGCGTGTGACAATCGCTAAAATTGCCTCTTCAACGGTAATACTTTGACCGTAACGTAAACCCAAACGGCTTTGTGGTTGACGCGCGGCGTGATGTGAAGCGTGCATCGTGTCGTTTAAATGAATTTGTCCGTTACTGAGTGCGTCAAATGTGACATAAAGCGTCATCATTTTGGTTAATGACGCGGGAAACCAAGATTGCGCCGATTCAACTTCGTGTAACACGTTGCCATTTTCGGCATCAATTAAAATTTCGGCATGACGTGCATAAGTAATTTGTGACGCGAGCAATAAACACGCGGCATTTAAGGTAAATAAAAGTTTTTTTCTCACGAGTATTTTTAATGATTAAGTTTAAGTGAAAGGTGGCAATTATAAGGTGGTGTTCCGTCGCATAAGCCCCAGAACTGTCCAAAATCGCCCTCTTCATTTGGTTTCCAGTTTTCTGAAAATGCCTCAAATGCTACAGCAGAAACTTTCTTTTCGGTTAATTTTTTGAATGTAGTTTGAATAACGAGTTGCTGATTTTTTCGACTGGCAACACCGCATTCTTTTTTTGTTTTTAGGTTAATTTGTCCTTTACCTTCGGGGGCGGATACCCAACCAAATTCGGTAATAATGACTTCTTTTGTGGGATTTGCTTTTTTCACTTCTTGCCAACGCGCTAAATGAAAATCTGCCGCTTCATTGGCTTCGACACAGGGAAATAAATCGGCGTGACGATTTTCCCACCACGGAAAAATGTTAATTCCAATCCAATCGACTTGTGCGCTGAATTGATTTTGATGACACGGTTGTTCTCGATTACACCATTCCCACCAAGTATCGATTACGCCAATCGGTTGCGCCACTTTCGCTTCACGCAAGGCGTTTAAACAACGTTCGGTTTCACCATCAAACGCATAATTGTGGCGCGTGCGAACTTCTGAACCGCAACTTAAACGCACAATCGTTTCAGGATATTCACGCGCCAACGCGATGCCGTGAGCAATTGAATCGGTATTGACGAGCTTATTTTTATCAATCCATAAAATCGCAATGACTTTAATACCGCGTTTTTTGGCAGCAGGGAAAATCGTTTCTAATCCGTTCAAAACGCCATAACTCATAATGCAACGAAACGGCGTTTGCTTGATTAACGCATCAAGTAAGGTTTCGATAATTTTTGCATCAGGTTTCGCGCCATAATTTGGCGTAAGTTGATTCACATACGGGCTAAAAGCCACGCATTGCAATGGTTCGGAAGGATTTTTAGCGTAAATTTGTGGCGCGTGAAATAACAATAAACTTAACAAAGCGAGCTTTTTAAATGTCATGAAGGCAAGCCCGTTATCGTAATGCTATCGGTGTGAATCGGGTTATTTTCGTCAAAATCTGCAAATTGTAATAATTCGATATTCGTTAAACTATCTGTGCCTTCGTCAATTTCGCCATTTTCACCGTTGCCGACATATCGCACCGTGATTTGATCCACGCCTTCGGCATCGGGATTGCGTGTAATTTGATAGTTTTCTTTTTTGCTGTAAAAAATCGCTACGTCTTGCGAGCCATCGCCCCCGTCAATGCTGTCATCTCCCGCCCCGCCTTCAATCGTATCATTTCCGCCTTCACTCAAAATCGTATCGTTACCGCCGTTGCCGACAAAATGATTTGCCACTTTGCCATTATCAATTTCCATCAATAAGTTACTGGCTTCATCGCCAACGCCTG
>CAZLGN010000269.1:0-2742 GCA_964558865.1 uncultured Methylomagnum sp. | reverse complement strand
CGAAACCCGTTGACGGTTCGCCCATTGAAAAGACTTTAAACACTTTTTCAGTTTGTGCGTCCGATTCAACAAAATCTTGATAAGCACGCGCTAACAATGTTTTATAAACCGCTTTTTTAGCCGTTTCATCAGTTGGCATTGTGGCGGCACCTTGCGTTAAGTAATTGTGAAAACGTTGCAAAATATGTAACCGATTCACATGAACCACACTCGGTTCGTAAGCTAACTCGAAATACTGAAGAAAATCCTCAGCCGATTCTAACTCTTCCATTTCTTCTTCAAAATTCATGGTCTTTCCCCTCAAATTAAAATCGTAATATTCATCAATAAATACAAAACAAGCGTAAAAAATAACACTACTTTCAGCACCAATATCAATGTTGAAGCAAAAGACACTTTTTCTTTTAACACGATATTTGCCTTTTATAATTCGCTGACTCGCAGCTCTAAAACTTCAAGTAATCCTTTCACGCCAATTCTATCTTTTTCATCGAGCGCGATTAACTTTTCAAAAATTCCGCGACTTAATGCCAAATTTTCTAAACGCATATTTAAAAAACCAATCGATTTCAACGTGAATAAATACAACCGAATTCGCGTCAAAGATTCTTTCGGTGCCTCAGTAATATGCGTGCGTTCTAATTGCTGCCAATCATTTGGAAAATCGATGTTTTGGCGAATCAAATTCAAGGCTTTTTCTGAAATCATCAACGCTTCAGTCAAACGATGTTGGTAATAATAAAAACGGTTCAACGCGACCAACACATTCAACGATTCGGGCGCACGCAAATAGGCTTGAAGCAACGGCAATTCAGCTTCACCGCTTCCGTATAATTCTGCTGCATCTTTAATTAAATTTTGAACTTCTAGCGAATCGACTTGCTCAAAATACAAATCACCCGCTTCAAATTCGAGTAAATCCATCACTCACCACCTTTACAAACGCCATCAGCTTCACAATGATTACAGCCTTCTGTTTCAGGAATAATCACTTTTTTTTGGTTGTTTTCTAACGCATCTAATCGTTCGGTCAAGCAGTTAATGGCTTTGCCAATCGGGTCAATAAATGGCTGTTCTAAATCAATGCCGCGTGGATTTTGAATTTTCACGCCTTTGCTCAAAACCACTCGACCAGGAATACCAATCACGGTGCAACACGCGGGAACATCTTTCATTACCACTGAATTCGCGCCGACTTTCACGTTATCGCCAATTTGAATTGCACCCAAAATTTTTGCACCTGCACCAATCAAAACGTTGTTTCCCACAGACGGATGTCGCCGACCTTTATTCCACGAGGTGCCGCCTAATGTTACGCCGTGATACATCGTAACATCATGACCAATTTCAGCGGTTTCACCAATGACAACGCATGCGCCGTGATCGATAAAAAACCGTTTGCCAATTGTTGCGCCAGGATGAATATCGATATTAGTCAACCAACGTGTGAACGCTGATAAAAATCGCGCTGAAAATTTCCAATTTTTATTCCACAAACGATGACTAATACGATGTAACAAAATCGCGTGAACACCTGGGTAAGTAATCAGCACTTCCGTCAAGCTACGCGCGGCGGGGTCTCTGGCAAAAACACACGTTACGTCTGAGTGCCAGTCTTGAAAAATAGTCGGCATAGGACGTTTTGGGGGCGGTGAAAAAAACATCACGACACCAAGCTCCAACTCGTCACGCCAGGACGGGGAACGCTTGGAATACAGAAAAATCTGTCTGACGATTCGTCGTCTTGTATTTGTTGAGCTTGGTTTGTTTTATGTGTTGAATCCGCTAAAACGAAATCTTCTTTTTCAGCGATTTTAATTTCACGATTTTGGTTCATTGCACACCTCGCTATAACAAATATAAAAATTGGTTCAAATCATTGAATTGCGGCGCACGTTTGTGAAGGCTGGCGAATTGCCGAATCATCGGTAACAACAAATTCGCTTGCAAACGGCTGACGCTAATTCCAACTTGCTGATAAGCGTGCATCACGCCTTGACTGCCCGAATGTTTGCCTAAAATAAATTGATGTTTTCGACCCATAATCGCTAGGTCAACACCTTGATAAGTGTTGGGGTCTTTGAGCAAGCCATCAACGTGAATGCCAGCTTCGTGACTGAACACATCTCGCCCAATCAAACTTTTACGACTTCCAATCGTATCGCCCGAAGCCGTTGCAACTTGATTTGATAACGCCGTAAATTCACGCAAATCCACGCCTGTTTCGATGCCGTAAAGTTGTTTCAAACTCACCACAACTTCTTCCAAAGCGGCATTTCCCGCCCGTTCACCCAAACCATTGACCGTCGTATTAACGTGCGTCGCGCCACCCATTACGGCGGCTAACGTGTTTGCCGTCGCCAAACCTAAATCGTCATGCGCGTGCATTTCAATATCCATGTCGGTGACGGCGCGTAATCTGCGAATCGCGTCTAACGTGCCGAAGGGTTCACTAATTCCCACCGTATCCGCAAAACGAATTCGACACGCCCCCGCCTCTTGAGCCGTTTGCGCTATTTGCGCGAGAAAATTACTGTCTGCACGCGAGGCATCTTCTGCCCCGACACACACTTTTAAACCCGCATCAACTGCTGTTTTAACACAGTGGTCTATCGTTTTTAAAACCCAGCTGCGACTTTGTTTTAACTTGTGTTGAATGTGTTGATCAGAAGCAGAAATCGATAAATCCACCATTCCCACGCCCAAACCTAAACAATCTTGTAAATCGTCCGCTCGCATTCG
>CAZLGN010000268.1:0-2749 GCA_964558865.1 uncultured Methylomagnum sp. | reverse complement strand
AGATACTAGAAAACCATAGATTTTATGGATTTTCATAGATTTTTAGTAGCGGTTCTAAATGTTGTGATGTGCCACATTCGCGCCAGCTTGTTTGTAAGCGGTAAAACGTTGCCGCGCGGGGATTTTTGTCGTTTCATTATTATCCAAAATCTCTAAAACTCGCCCTGCATTTTGCCAGTTTTGCGGCATTTTCGAGGACAAATTGAATACCACATTTTGCCAATCTGGTGGCACGTCTAAAGTGCTGATTAACGCTTGTGTGGTAATTTCAGGCTCTACGCCATTAAAAAGTTGGTGCGGAATAAAACTGCCCGCTCGAAACGTCCACAACATATCGTCTAAGCGTTGACATTGCTCAAAGGAATCCAGCAAAACGTAACAAAATTTACCGTTTTTATAGGCTTTTTCAATCAATCGACAGGCAAAAATATAGCGATCGTAAAGCGACTCGCTTTTTAGAATGTAAAAGGTAACTTCAGGCATTGGCGCGATTCAACAGGTATTGCGTCAACAATGGCACGGGACGACCTGTTGCACCTTTTGCAGAACCTGTGCGCCACGCAGTGCCAGCAATATCCAAATGCGCCCAACGAAATTCTTCGGCAAAATTCGCCAAGAAACACGCCGCCGTAATCGTTCCCGCATCTTTGCCGCCAATGTTCGCTAAATCGGCAAAATTCGATTTCAGTTGTTCTTGATATTCTTCCCAAAGCGGCAAACGCCAAACACTGTCATTCGCGGTTTCGCTTGCCGCACACAATTCATTGCACAGCGCGTCATCATTACCCAATAAACCGCTTGGAATTCGTCCCAATGCCACTAAACAAGCACCTGTTAGCGTCGCTAAATCAATCACTACATCAGGTTGAAAACGTTTCGCATAAGTCAAGGTATCGCACAAAATCAAACGCCCTTCGGCATCCGTGTTTAACACTTCTATCGTTTTGCCTGACATACTCGTTAAAATATCGCCAGGTTTATTGGCGTGACCGTCGGGCATATTTTCAGAAGCGGGAATTAACCCGACGATATTGAGCGGCAATTTCAATTGTGCCGCCGCTTGCAACGCGCCTAAAACTGCCGCACCGCCACACATGTCGTATTTCATCTCATCCATGCCCGCGCCTGCTTTGAGCGAAATACCGCCCGAATCGAACGTCAAACCTTTGCCAATGAACACAATCGGTTTGCTGTTTTTATCGCCACCGTGATATTCAAGCGTAATCAATTTTGCGGGTTGACGACTGCCACGCGCCACAGCTAACAAGGATCCCATGCCTAATTTTTCCATGTCGGCGATTTCCAAAATCGTCGTTTCGATTGCGTCAAAATTTCCCGCCAACGTTAAGGCTTGTTGCGCTAAAAACATTGGCGTGCAGATATTCGCAGGCAAATCGGAAAGATGTTTTGCTAATTTCACGCCGCCTGCAATCGCTAAACCTTGCGCTAATCCTGTTTCACCCGATGCTAAATCTGACACGGTAATAACTACGTTTTGCAACGTAATTTCATCAACAGGTTTCGTTTTGCATTCGCTGAATTGATAAATCGCATCGTCAAACACTTCCACGATTTGGCGCGTTTTCCACGCTAAATCGGCGTTTTCTACGTCACAATCCGTTAAACCAATTGCAATCGAATTCAATCGTAATTTTTTTACCGCGTTAATCGTAGCGGTTAAAACTTTACGATAATTTTTCGCCGTCAACGGTTTAGGTTCGCCTAATCCGACAAGCAAAATGCGTTCAATTTCGCTGTTTGGCACCACGTTTAAAAGTAACGTGTCGTTGAGTTTTCCCGCCATATCGCCACGTTTTAGGATTAACGTTAATAAACCATTTGTCGCGTTATCGACTGTTTTTGCGGCTGAACTGAGTTGTTGATTACTGTAAATCCCGACAATCAATAAATTCGATTTCAGGGTTTCGAGCGCGTTTGTTTCTATTGAATAATTCATTTTTTTCTCTGTTTTAAACAAGATGGTGAAAGCACAATGCTGGCGGTGATTTTAACGTGTACACCGTTTTTATGGTAGCGTTGCACATTTGTTGATAGGATTGACTAAATTCAAATTTAAACTAAGCAACAAGGAAAAAAATAATGTCTAAACCAACGATTTTACAAATTGCAAAAAGTGTTATTGCAGCTGCGACAGGTATTCAAAGTAATAAAAATCGGGAACAAGATTTTCAACACGGTTCGTTATCTTCGTATGTGATTGGCGGTGTGTTGTTCACAATTATTTTTATTATCGTGATTGTGTTGATTGTGTCGATGGTGTTGTAAAAACGTTTCTATCTAGCTCGGAGAGAAAATCATGAAATCAAAATTAGTTGTTGTGGCACTGATGTTAGCGTTGCCTTTCGTGGCAAATGCAGACCGTTATGGACATCGCGGAAATCATCATCGTGGTGGAAATCATTGGATTGCGCCCGCGATTATTGGTGGCGCAATTGTGGGTTCTGCCATTTATGGCGCGACGCGAAATGACGATCCCGACGCAAGGCATTATCGTCGTGAATTAACGCAACGTGAAATCCGAGAAGAACAATTAAGACAACGTGAATTAGAACTTGAACGCCGTGAACACGAGTATTACGAACGGCAAAATCACGCTCGTGATTACGACGATAACAATTGCCGCGAGTATTATCGAAACGATGGTAGTTCGAGTTATTACTCCAGAAATTGCTGGTAACCCACATTGAGCGGGGTGGAATGTTGATTTTTTCAATTTAAATTATCTTAA
>CAZLGN010000267.1:0-2752 GCA_964558865.1 uncultured Methylomagnum sp. | reverse complement strand
AATTTGAAATGCTACATTTTACAGTCAAGCTAATTTTTTATGAGAAAGCCGTGGCAAATGGCGCGGCAATACACACTTATGATTTGCCGCCGCTAGCAACAGGACAGAACATTTCACGCTTAAAACTCCCCAAATTTCTTAACGGAATTGAAGTGTTAATGTCTGAAGTCATTACGGAGCAACACAAAAAAAATTACCGTAATAGTTTTGAATCGCGAACCTATCAAGTTTTTATCACGCCTGCCTTGAGTTTAACAGGCGTGACGCAAAGCGTTGTGCTAGTCGTTGTTGATAATACCGATTTAGTCGCCGCCCAAGAGGAAATTATTCGCAGTGAAAAACGTTTGTTATCAATTATGAATCATTCGGTGTCATTGGTTTCGTTGAAAGACGTTTCGGGACGTTATGAATTTGTGAATCACTGTTTTGAAAATTTATTTCAAGTCAAAGCCGATCAAATCATTGGCAAAACGGATAAACAACTTTTTGGCGATAACATTTCAACGCTTCTGCGTAAAAGAGATTTAAATGTTTTGGGACAAATGGACGCGATTGAATCTATCGACGAATTAACCTTGGTTTCTGGCATGACGGTATGGTTGCAAGCCATTCGTTTTCCTATTTTTGACAAAGAAGGCGTAATTAGCGGTATTTGCACACAAGCCTCCGATGTTTCACAAAAACGCCACGCGGAAGAACAATTGCGATTAGCGGCAAAAGTTTTTGACCGCTCTGGTGAAGCAATTTTAATTACCGACCCGAAAGGCAATATCGTGACGGTGAATAATTCATTTACCACTGTTACAGGTTATACATTGCCCGAAGTTATTGGTAATAATCCAAGCATTTTGTCATCGGGAAAACATTCCAAAGAATTTTATGCCGATTTATGGCAACACATTGCTGAACATGGTTCATGGCAGGGTGAAATTTATAATAAACGCAAAAATGGTGAAATTTATCCCGAATGGCTCACCATCAATTCTGTTTTAGATGAAGAAAGCAACGTTTTAAATTACGTTGCGATATTTAGCGACATTACCGCCATAAAATCGTCACAACGTCGCATTGAATTCATGGCAACACATGACGAACTGACGGGCATTCCAAATCGTAGTTTATTACTCGACCGTTTAAAACACAGTTTAGTTCAGGCAAAACGCCAAAATCATACGTTAGCGATTTTTTTCATCGATCTTGATCATTTTAAAAATATCAATGATTCGTTAGGGCATGATGTCGGGGATTTATTACTCAAAGAAGCGACAGAAAGACTTAAAAACTGTATTCGTGATTCCGATACGCTGGCGCGTTTAGGCGGCGATGAATTTGTGACCTTGCTTGTTGATGTCAGTCTTGAAAAAATCAATGCGATTGCGACGCGCATGGTGGATTCTCTTGCCGCATCGTTTCGGATTGCCGACACGAATTTGTTTGTTTCAGGCAGCATCGGAATTAGTCTTTTTCCAAACGATGGCGAAGACAGCGTTTCACTTTTAAAAAATGCCGATACGGCAATGTATCGATCAAAAGAAAATGGACGTAATCAATACCAATTCTTTGAAGAAGAAATGAAAGTGGTTAATTTTCAGCGCATGACCTTTGAAACAGGTTTGCGCGTGGCGATTGATTCTGACCATTTTAGCGTTCATTATCAGCCGCAAATTGATATACGAACAGGAAAAATGATTGGTGCTGAAGCATTATTGCGTTGGTATTCGCCGCACCTCGGCAATGTTTCACCTGCTGATTTTATTCCGATTGCTGAAGCGTGTGGCTTGATTGGCAAAATAGGCGACATTGTTTTTGATAAAGTATTGAATCAAATTAAAAGCTGGCAATTAGCGGGGCTGGATGTACCTTGCATTTCAATCAATGTTTCGTCGCACCAATTAAGAGGTGATGCGTTTTTATCCAGCATTGCATCGCGATTAAAAAAAATCGACGTGAAATCGAATCACATTTGCCTTGAAATTACCGAAAGTGTGCTGCTCAATGACATAAATGCCGTGCAGAAAAGTTTAAAAACCCTTGAAGAAATGGGCATCGGTATCAGTATTGATGATTTTGGAACGGGTTATTCTTCGCTGGCGTATTTGAAAAAATTACCGTTACACGAACTCAAAATAGATAAAAGTTTTGTCGATGGAATTGATACCGATTCTGATGATTTCGCGATTGCGAAAGCGATTATTCAAATGGCACAAGCGTTAGGTTTTCATGTGGTTGCCGAAGGCGTTGAAACGGAAAATCAACTTACCGTTTTGAAAAACTTAGGTTGTGATATTGTGCAAGGCTATTATTTTCACCGACCTTTGCAAGCCGACGGTTTTGTGAAACTCCTTACCAACATTTAAGAATGCAACCATTATGAATTTTATTTCAGAAGATTTAATCAATCATTGCGAGTCTGAGAAATTGCATCTTTCGGGCGCAATTCAACCCTTTGGCGCGTTGTTGCGGGTAGAAACCCGCAATCATACGATTACTCATGCAAGTGAAAATTTAGCCGATTTTTCCAATATAAATGCTCAAGACGTAATTGGAAAATCGCTCGATATTTTGGCGTGGTTTAATCCCAAATATCTTGAAAGTTTGCCGCATGAATTAGGTAAAACGAGTACGTTGTCGCATATTGCAACGGGTTCGGAAGACCGTATCGACGCGCTGTTAATTCGCGGCGATGGCTGCATTTTGATTCACGGCTTTCTCATAAAAAATTAGCTTGACGAAGCATCAATACTAAAGAATT
>CAZLGN010000266.1:0-2753 GCA_964558865.1 uncultured Methylomagnum sp. | reverse complement strand
GAACCGCGTGGATGTCCTTGCGGACGATTTTGTGTACAAATAAAAACGTGTTTCTCTGGTCTTGGCATGATTGAAAATCCTCTTGTTAAGCGGCTTTATGTTGATGAGTAAAACAATTTTTTGGACAGACTTTTGAACACGCTTCACAACCAATACAATCGGCGGCATTTTTCAAAATCATGACCATGCTGTTGTCGTCATCGTCGTCAAAATCGCCGTAATCATCGTCAAATTCTTCTTCCAAATCTTCTTTATCAACTAAATTAAACACGTCGCGCGGACACACTTTGAAACACCGACCGCACGCAATACAGGTTTTCGCGTTCAAAACGGTGACGTAATTTGGAGTCCAAACTTCGCCACCAAAGGTTGTGCCAGTTACAAATTCACTCATGATTTCACCTCACGCGCTTGCCGCAAGAAATTTTTTGTTCGCTTCGTCCCACGCTTTGCAGGCATCGAAAGTGGCTTGAGCAATACCCATGATTTCACCGTAAGCCTCAGGCAATTTATCTTCGATTAAATCGTGTAATTCCATCGCTTTTTCACTGGCGAGACGCTTATTTTTCTTCACGTCTTTGTCCAATTTTTTAAGTTCTTCTTCAGTCATTTTGGCAATTCCTTCAAATTCTAGGCTTCTGCGACTTCACGGTATTTTTCAATTAACGCGGCAGCTTTTTCGACCACTTCTTCTGTTTTCACGCACAACTCTTCAAGACTTGGAAAACCGAAACGATGCACATCACGCAAAATTTTATCGACCACAATCAATTTGCCAGTCAGTACAAATGCACGCCCAAAACCTTCGTGCGTAATGTTGATAACGGGAACTGCCATCAAACCCGTTTTTCTCTCAATCAAATTAGCAATACTGTTGTAATACGTTTTGACACGCGCCAACGTGATTTCATCTGGGTCGCCAACGATTGGAATTTCGCGGCGGCGTTCTTTAGTCAAAATTAACGGGTCGATAATTTGCGCTTCGGTCAAACCGTCGTAAGTATCGTAAGAATCAATCGCGCGGAGTTGTTTTAACATTTCAACCACAACATCTGACGTTAAAAACGGGTCATTTTCTTGGATAACTAATTCGCTCATGGGTAAATCCTCTGGGGTTTTTAAAATTATTCTTGCCAATCTTCTTGCGCCATTTCATCAAAACGTTTTGGGTCAGGCGTTTTGTTTTGATTGATAGCTTTTGCTAGCCAACTGGTTGCGCCTGATTTCATTTCATTTTGCAAATCAGCGACTAAATTTTTAATGCGACTGCCTTCGTGAACTTTTACGGGTTGAATGCCGTGCGCGATGATTTGTTTAATCGCCGATGCGCCAATCGCTTGGCAATACACCGCCGCGCAACCTTCAAGTAATTGAATTTTCACGGCTAATTTATCTTCATTGCCGTCTTGCGCTAAATTGCCAAATTGCGCGGCTTCGAGTAATTCGGCTTGTTCAGGATTGACGGCGTAAATGGCAAACGATTGGGCTGAACCAAAATGCTGGTCAACGTGCAACATATCGCTCGTGGCAAACGCGACTTTGATAGCGGTATCCATTTGGATTTTCTCCTCGTTGTTTTTGACAACGTAAATGTGGCGAGCTAGTGACATGATGGCGAGCAAGCGTGATGTTGAGCGGCATCGAACTTTTGCGAATAAATCGAGTGATACACTTCAATTTCTTCATGCGCGAAGTTAATCACCAAATTCGCCAAATCAAATAACGCCTGACGTGAACCGCGATAACCCACCCACGTTTTTTGATAGCCGCCGATAAGGTCATAAAGCGGAAAACCTGCTCGTAAAATCGGAATCCCCAAACGTTCTGCGCTAGAAACGGCGTGCGAATTGCCGATTAACAATTGCGCTTTGTGTTCTTTGGCGAGCAGTTCTAAATCTTCTAAATCGCCGATTTTGATTTGTTTCACTGGCATATTTGCCAAAATTGGCGTGTGTGCGGTGGTCACAGCGGCAACAATTTCTGCTCCCATGCCTGTAAGAAAATGCGAAAACGCATTGAGTTGGTCAGGGTCGGCGGCAATCGCTACGCGCAATTGTCCCAACATAAAATGTGTGTCGAGCATCGCATCTTGTAATTGCGAGCGTTGGCGTTCAATGCGTTCAGGAACAGGTTGCTGACTGATATTTGCCAGCGTCAGAATCAAATCATCATTCGCCTGCAAACCATAAAGATGGTCAAACTGATAACTCGGAACGCCTGTTTTTTCTTTTAATAAGTCGCCTGCTTTTTGCAACGACGCACCGATAACCAGCGTTGCCGTGGCATCGCCAAGCGTTTTTAATTCTGAAATCGGCGTGCCGCCAATCGTAACAGGCGAAAAATCATCTTCGGTCAAACTGCCATCGAGTGAATCTGAAATATCTGGCACAAAAACAGGGCGCAAATTGAACAATTCAATCGTGTCGCGCAAGGCTTCTAAATCGCCTGATGTAAGCATCGGACTGACTAACACATTGACTTGGCGCGGACGTTTATTCGGTTTTGTTCCCGCTTCAGACGCATTCGGCACTAACGCTTTAATGATTTCATAAACTGTCGCCGCGTAACCTGTTTCGACGCAACCTGTAAAATCGGGCGTGTTCACCATCACAACGGCAATGTGGTCGAATTGCGGATATTGCTCGCGGAATTCTTTTAAATTGCGATGCACATCTGCGCCTTGTGTTTCAGGCAAACCTGTTGTTAAAACCACAATCAACGCGGGATTCGATTTTTCAGCAATCGCTTTGATG
>CAZLGN010000265.1:0-2753 GCA_964558865.1 uncultured Methylomagnum sp. | reverse complement strand
TTTTCATGCAACCGATTAGCGCGTATTTTCAACGCAAATTTGAATTTGAAGCCGACGATTTTGCTTCAGAACACGCGCAAGCCAATAAATTAGTCAGCGGTTTAGTGAAATTGTACGAAGAAAATGCCAGCACGCTTACGCCTGATCCGCTATTTGCCTCGTTTTATTACAGTCATCCACCTGCGGCGATTCGTATCGCACATTTGAATAATCACGTTCAATCATGAAAGCGGTCATCAAAAAACAAAATCTTCGCGATGAATTTTATACACCCGAATTGTGTTTTATTACGGAATTATCAAATTCATCTGATGACTTAGATGTGTCAATTGCCAGAGCGCGAGTTGAACCTGGAATCACCACGCGCTGGCATTATTTAAAAGAAACTACTGAACGTTATTACATTCTCGAAGGCAACGGCTGCGTGGAAGTGGGCGAACTTGAGCCGCAGAACGTAACGGCTGGTGACATCGTTCTTATTCCGCCTATGTGCCGTCAACGAATAACAAATATCGGTGCGACGGATTTAGTTTTTCTCGCCATTTGTTCACCTAAGTTTTCAAATGAAAAATATGAAGACCTCGAAATTATGAACGCAACTACCTCGATTGGGTGTCACATTGACGAATAAAAAAGAGGGTTTAGTGATTGCCCATTTGGGTCAAGGCATTGCGGTTGAATGTAATGGTGAAATTATTTTATGTCAGCCGTTGCGAAAGTTAGACACCGTCACAGTCGGCGACAAAGTTTTATGGTCACTCGTCGCGCCCGAACAAGGTCGAATCGAAGCACTTTTACCACGCAAATCCGTTCTGGCTCGTCCGTCGCGTAACGATAAAATCCGTCCTGTCGCGGCAAATATCGATAATGTTCTTGTCGTATTTGCGGTTGAACCCTTTTGTGATTTTTTGTTGCTCGATCAGTATTTGGCAATTTGTGAAAACCGTGATTTTCAAGCGTCGTTGATATTGAACAAAACCGATTTGCCACTTTCGGACGAAATCGAAAATGAACTGGCGAATTATGTGCGTTTGGGTTATGCGTTATTTCGCGTTTGTGCGAATGAAGCGGAGAGTTTAAGCGAATTAAAAAAAGCGTTGCGCGGGCAAGTGAGTATTTTTACGGGGCAATCTGGCGTAGGAAAATCGTCACTGACTAACACGTTAATTCCTGATAAAAATTTAAAAACGAATACTGTTTCAGCCACCACAAAACACGGACGGCATACGACTACTGCCGCGACGCTTTATCATTTGCCCGAAGGCGGTGATTTAATCGATTCCCCAGGGGTCGCAATTTTTGGATTGGCGGATATTTCGCGCGGACAATTGGCGCAAGGTTATCGAGAATTTTTGCCCTATTTAGCGCAATGTAAATTTAATGATTGCAGCCATCATCAAGACAAAGGTTGTGCCGTTCGCGCGGCGGTTGAAAATGGCGAAATTCCCACCGCGCGTTATGAGCGTTTTTTAAAATTGCACGAAAAAATGTAGGATTACAAACCCATTGCGTGCCGCGCCAAGATTGTTTTTGCAAAGGGCAACACGTCTAAAATGGCTAATCCAGCGTTTCTCACCGCAGCTAATGCCAGCCATTCATTTGAAAAAAGTCGAACTACTGTATCGGTAAAATGAATGGTGCGAGATTGGTCGGTTTGACGGATTTGTGAAAAATGCTTTAAAAAATCCGTCGCGCCAATATCGCCTGTTTCGTTTTGTTTCTGCAACATTTCCGCCAAAACCACCACGTCTCGCAAACCTAAATTAAAGCCCTGCCCTGCTACGGGATGCAATTGATGCGCGGCATTGCCAATAATCACGGCGCGTTCTGAAATCATCGAATCAGCACGAATCAGCGATAAAGGAAAAGCCCGCCGTGGGGCATTTAATTTCAATTCTCCTAAACGCCAACCAAAACACGCTTGCAATTGTTCAATAAAATCCGCCTCGCTCCCAAGCATCAACGATTCCGCTTCATCCGTTTTGCGTGTCCAAACCACCGCGCAATCATTCGTTCCCATTGGCAATAACGCTAAAGGCCCTGAGCTTGTGAAACGTTCATAGGCTACATTTTGATGCGGTTTCGATGCGGTAACAGTCGCCACTAATGCGGTTTGAGCATAATCCGAAACGTGCTGCGAAATGTTCAATAATTGTCGAACCGAAGATTGTCCGCCGTCAGCGCCCACAACTAATTTAGCGGTGAGATTTAGCGATTCATTATTATGTTTTAAACTGACAAACATCGCCTTTTCGTCTGCCATTAAACCGACTAATCGAGCAGGACAATAAAGCGTCACGTTTTCTGTAGTTGTGATTTGGTTTGCAATATGGGTTTCTAAATCCCGCGCAGTAATCACATAACCTAACGCGGCGACATTTTCTTTTTCAGCGGATAGGCGCGTTTTGCCAAAATGCCCTTTGTCCGAAACATGAATTTGTGCAATTGGTGTCGCAGCGTGTTCAATGCCTTGCCAAAGATTTAATGTTTTCAAGGCTTCAACGGTTCCCGCTGCCAACGCTAATGCTCTATCACCTAATGTCGCAGTTTGTAACACTTCGCGCTCTTGGGCTTCGATAATGGCGATTTTCAAGCCACTATTTTTCAAGGCTAACGCCAAACAATTTCCCGCTAATCCGCCACCCACAATCAATAAATCATAATCCATTCGTCACCTCCTTAGTGCGTGTTTTAAAAGTATCGTAACTATTCAGCCTATATTTATCTGGGCTGCAGAGATTTTTAGTAATGTA
>CAZLGN010000264.1:0-2755 GCA_964558865.1 uncultured Methylomagnum sp. | reverse complement strand
GTTTTAATTCGCGGCGAATCGGGAACGGGTAAAGAAGTCGTTGCCAGCGCGATTCACTTCAATTCAGCGTGTGCGAATGGCGCATTTTTGAAACTCAATTGCGCTGCGTTGCCAGATACCTTGTTGGAATCGGAATTATTTGGACACGAAAAAGGCGCGTTCAGTGGCGCGATTGGACAACGCAAAGGACGTTTTGAACTCGCCGACAACGGCACATTATTTTTAGACGAAATCGGCGAAATATCGGCTTCATTTCAGGCGAAATTATTGCGCGTTTTACAAGAAGGTGAATTTGAACGAGTGGGCGGAGACAGAACATTAAAAGTGAATATCCGCATTATCGCGGCGACGAATCGTAATTTAGAACAAGACGTTTCCGACGGAACATTTCGAGAAGATTTGTATTATCGCTTGAACGTGATGCCGATTTATATTCCGCCGTTGCGTGACAGAATCGAGGATATTCCAGAATTAGCGACCGCGTTAATCAATCGAATTTCAAAACGTCAAGGTGGACGTTTTTTAGAAATTAAAGAAAGCGCGTTGCGGATTTTGATGAAACATCGTTGGCCTGGCAATGTGCGGGAATTGGAAAATCGGCTAGAACGTGCGGCAATTATGAGTACCGATGGCATTATCGACCGCGACGTGATTGTGAATACGGGGCTAGAAACTGAAATTAACGTGACGCATCGACCCATAACGGTCACGAAACACGCCGATTTGCACGATGAGAATTTGGATGAACGTGAACGGGTAATTGCAGCGTTAGAACAAAGCGGTTGGGTGCAAGCGAAAGCGGCGCGGTTGCTGGATATGACACCGCGACAAATTGCCTATCGAATTCAAATTTTGAATATCACAATGAAACAGATTTAAGCGTGGAATCTACAAATAATTATTTCTCAAATTCGGCTAACTGATATGAACGCCACCACTTCGCCACCACGCATGACTATTAAAATGCGCTTTGTGATTATTTTAGTCACCTTGATTACAGGTTTTACGCTGTTTGGATTAGCCACATTTACAGCGATGAAAAAACTCAATGTGAACGGTGAAATTTATCAACGCATCGTACAAGGTAAGGATTTGGTTGCGGATGTTTTGCCGCCACCCGAATACATTATTGAATCGTATTTAGTGACTTTGCAGCTGATGCAATCAGAAGATTCGGCTGAAATTAACACGTTAATTCAAAATTTCAATAAATTGAAAGTCGATTACGAAGCCCGTCACGATTATTGGAAAATTCACGAAAAAGAGTTAGGTTCCGAACTGAAAGTGTCGCTTTTGGATACCTCTTATCAAGCGGCATTAGCGTTTTATTCGCAAGCGCAACAGCAATTTATTCCTGCCATTTTAAAAGGCGATAAGGAAATCGCCGCCGCCAGTTTGTCAAAAATGCGAGCGAGTTATCAAAAACACCGTGTTGCGATTGATAAAGTGGTCAGTTTGACCACAACTCAAAGCGTAATCGATGAAGAAGACGCGCAAAATATCATTTATCAATATCGTTTAGGGCTAAGTAGTATTTTTATATTTAGCATTGGAATAGCAAGTTTTTTAACGCTGATTATTAGCCGTAACATTCTTTGTCAATTAGGCGCAGAACTTTTTGAAGTGGTTGAATTATCAAAACAAATTGCTCAAGGCAATTACGATTCGATTACGCTTAAAATTGATAATTCTAATAGTTTGATGAATCACATGAGTGTGATGACACAGCAAATTTTAGAACGGCGAATTGCAGCAACAAATTTAAGAAATGAGATTTTGCGGATAAAACTGGCTTTAGATAACGTCAACACTGGCGTGATGATTTCTGATAATGATTTAAATATCGTTTATGTGAATAAATCAGCGGTTAGAACGTTGAATCAAAACGAAGAAGGAATCCGCCAGCAGTTGGCAGATTTTGATAGTAATAATTTGATTGGTGTAAATATCGATAGTTTTCATAAAAATCCCGCTATTCAACGGCAAATGTTAGGCTCGTTAACGCAGAAATATAAAGCTAACATCGTGCTGGGCGAACACAATATGACTGTTTTAGCGAATCCTGTTATTGATGAAAATGGCGAGCGATTAGGCACCGTTGCGGAATGGCACGATAGAACGGCTGAAATTGAAATCGAAGATGCGGTGACAAACATTATCATTTCTGCAAGTGTGGGGGATTTTTCAGGACGATTGGATACTGAGGGCAAAGAGGGGCTTTTTTATGATTTGGGCAATGCGATTAACAAATTATTGCACACCAATGAAACCAGTTTAGGTGAGATTTCTCAAGTATTAGACGCTTTATCACGAGGCGATTTAACGCAAAAAATTACCAGTGATTACATGGGAACATTTGGACAATTGAAAGAAAATGTGAACAGCACCGTCGATAAAATCACGGAAATCGTCCATCAAATTCAAGCCGCTTCGGATAGCATCAATTCTGGCGCACAAGAAATTGCAGCGGGAAATAACGATTTATCACGTCGGACTGAAGAACAGGCAAGCAGTTTAGAAGAAACTGCCGCAAGCATGAGAGAACTCACCAACACCGTTCAGCATAATGCCGAAAATGCTAAATACGCCAATCAATTAACCGAAAATGCAAAAACGATTGCCGAAAAAGGGCGCGTTGTGGTGGATGAAGTGGTGAAAACAATGAACAGTATCAACGAATCATCATGCAAAGTAGTCGAAATTATTTCGGTGATTGATGACATTGCATTTCAAACCAACATTTTAGCGTTAAATG
>CAZLGN010000263.1:0-2771 GCA_964558865.1 uncultured Methylomagnum sp. | reverse complement strand
GCATAGAAAGTTGCGGCAATTTTTGTTTAATATCTTCGCTGGCTCGTTCGGCAAACACCAAACATTCCAATAATGAATTGCTTGCCATCCGATTTGCGCCATGTAGACCTGTGCAAGCGACTTCACCAACAGCGTACAAGTTTTGAATATCCGTTCGTGCAAAGCTATCTGTTAAAACGCCGCCACAAGTGTAATGTGCTGCGGGGACAACAGGAATCGGTTGTTGCGTAATATCAATGTCAAACGCTAAACACTGTTGATAAATGTTTGGAAAATGTTCTCGAATAAACGGGGCAGGCTTGTGACTAATATCTAAATAAACGCAATCAATGCCGCTTTTTTTCATTTCATGGTCAATGGCTCGCGCCACAATATCACGCGGCGCAAGTTCTCCGCGTTCATCAAAATGGTGCATAAACGGCGAACCATCAGGCAAAATCAAACGTCCACCTTCGCCGCGCACCGCTTCGCTAATTAAAAATGAATTTCCTGCAGGATGATAAAGACACGTCGGGTGAAATTGCATAAATTCTAAATTGCTCACGCGACAACCTGCTCGCCATGCGACTGCCATACCGTCACCTGTCGAACTTTGTGGATTTGTGCTGTACAAATAGGCTTTACTCGCGCCACCTGTTGCCAAAACAATAATTTTTGCTGCAAAGGTTTCGACTTTTTGTTTTGTGCTGTCAAAAACATACGCGCCAACACAGCAATTATTTTCAGTAATTAAATCGATGATGTTGTGATTTTCAAATAATTCGATGTTTTTATTTTCTTTAGCGCGTTCAATTAGAGAAAGTGAAACCGCTTTGCCTGTTGCATCAGCGGTATGAACAACGCGACGATGAGAATGTCCACCTTCTCGATTTAAATGTAATTTTGTTTCGCCGTTGATTTCTTCTTCCGTAAATAAAACGCCTTGCTCGCGTAACCAATCAATGGATTTTTTGCCGTGATTAACAGTTAATTTCACAATTTCTTCGTTACACAAGCCTGCACCTGAATCGAGGGTATCGTTCAAATGCGATTCAAGCGAATCATCGGCATCAAACACAGCTGAAATACCACCTTGTGCGTAATAAGTGCTGCCAGCGATTAAGGCGAATTTTGATAAAACCGCAACGTGGGTTGTTGAATTGGCAAGTTTTAACGCAAGCGTTAACCCCGCGCCACCGCTGCCAATAATCAAAACATCAAAACTTAATTCGCCTTTCACCGTTTAATTTCCTATTTCGTTGCTTCTTCAAATACGCCAAAATTCATAATTCGCTGATAACGATGTTCAAGTAATGTGTGTGTGTCGAGATTTTTTAGTGAATCTAAATGACGTGCTAATGTTTCTTTTAAATTTAACGCCGTTGTTGAAAAATCACGGTGTGCGCCGCCTAACGGTTCACGGACAACTTCATCTAAAAAACCTTGTGCGCGAATTCGGTCAGCCGTAATTCCCATCGCCTCTGCCGCCGCTTGAACTTTATCGGGACTTTTCCATAAAATTGCCGCACAACCTTCAGGTGAAATTACGGAATAAGTGCTGTATTCCAACATAATTAAACGGTCGCCAACACCAATCGCTAACGCGCCGCCTGAACCACCTTCGCCAATAATCGTGCAAATAATGGGCGTTTTCAGTTTTGCCATTTCAAATAAATTCCGCGCAATGGCTTCACTTTGACCGCGTTCTTCTGCATCAATGCCTGGATATGCGCCTGGTGTGTCGATTAAACAAATAATGGGTAATTTGAAACGTTCCGCTAATTTCATCACACGCAAGGCTTTTCGATAGCCTTCAGGGCGAGGCATACCAAAATTGCGATAAATTTTTTCTTTCGTATCACGCCCTTTTTGATGACCAATAATGACAATTGGTTCACCGTCCAATTTTGCCAACCCGCAAATAATCGCAGGGTCATCGGCATACGCACGGTCGCCGTGTAATTCGTGAAAATCCGTGAAAATTAAATCAATATAATCTTTGGTATAAGGTCTGCCAGGATGACGTGAAAGTTGCGAAATTTGCCAATCTGATAAATTCGTAAAAATAGATTCGGTCAACGATTTACTTTGACCTTCTAATTTTTGGAGTGCTTCAGAAATGTTAATTTTATTGTCGAATTCAACGTGACGAAGTTCTTCAATTTTTGCTTCTAATACAGCAATCGGTTGTTCAAAATCGAGAAATTTTAAGTCCATGTTTTTAGTTTTTTAGTTTTTGAATAAGGAAAATGAAGTATTTCAATTATAAGACAAAAAACACCGCTTGATTTACAATTGTTGACCGAAAAGACAAAGAAATTGCGCTCATGCCACGCCTTCAAACTCTCAAAGATAATTCCGTCGAAAACCAAGTTTTTGTGAATCGCATTATTGCGGCATTTTGTATTGTCGTTTTTTTGACAATCGGTTTAGGTGTGCGCTTGGTGTATTTACAAATTGTGGGACATGAACATTACGCCACACTGGCGAAAGAAAATAGCGTTAAAATTCAACCACTCGTACCAACGCGAGGCATGATTTACGACCGTAAAGGCAAAATTCTCGCTGAAAATACGCAATCCTTTAGCCTTGAATTGATTCCCGAACAAATCAGCGATTTAGATGATACGTTGGCGAGGTTGCAGCAATTATTAAACATTCCAAACGATAAAATTGAACAATTTCAAAAGCAGAGAAAACGTCAAAAACGTTTTATCAGTACGCCGCTGTTGCTCAGTATGACAGATGAAGAAATTGCCAAATTTGCAGTGCAACGTCCCTATTTTACAGGC
>CAZLGN010000262.1:0-2788 GCA_964558865.1 uncultured Methylomagnum sp. | reverse complement strand
CAGAAGTATCATGGTACACACTGTTGTGACCCTTTAGAACCCACTTACCATGAGGACAATCGCATTGGCTACATCTCAATTAAATTAGGGCAACAGCCGTATATTTTCAGTCATGCACACGGTGGAAAACGTTACAAACTATCACGCACTCGAAATACCATCGTTGTTCAATCTGGCGATACAGTTTTGGCGGTAGATGAAACGGTTGCTGTCTTGAAATCTCATCCGCAGGTCTTTGACAGAGGTGACCAAATGGTTCATGTCAGCATTGATGATAACGCCTATATAACGACTACCGTATTAGAAGGACATTCGATAGCTGATTTTTTAGGACGCGAGATTCGTTACAAAAAGCATCATGTGACAAAAGGGAAAGCAACATTGCTCAATATCGACCCATCATTAAAAATTTGCCAGCACCTTGAATCACGCGGCAAACAACGCCAGTTAAAACCCTTGCGTGGGACAACCAATGTTCCGTTTCTCCGCGCCGATGGAAGCGTTTGTGACAGCGTTGGCTATGACGAAGCCAGCGGCATCTTATTTGCGACAGCAGATGGTGTTGACACTTATGTTAATCCAACACCGACGTTGGCAGAGGTTATCGCAGCGGTTGAGTTGCTATGGAAACCGTTTAAAGACTTTCCATTTGATAACGAAGTGTCACGTTCAACATTCTTTTGTGCATTGTTAACAACGGCATTGAGAAAAGTGTTGGATACTGCCCCTGGCATTGCGATTGATGCGGCAGATTCTGGAAGTGGAAAATCACTACTGGCAATCTGTTTAGGAATTCTGGTTTCAGGAAAAATACCTACTTTCGTCACTTGTCCTGAAAATGATGAGGAGATGAGAAAGAAGTTAACCAGTTTGTTGTTGAGTGGAACAGAAATAATAGTGTTTGATAATGTAGGTTTTAAGTTGAAAAGTCAGAGCCTTGAAGCCTTTTTGACGGCACGCTTTTTTGGCGACAGATTGCTCGGTGGCAATAAGATGACATCGCTATTAAATAATGCACTATTTATAGCTAATGGGAATAACTTTACCATTGTCGGTGACTTGAACCGTCGCCTGCTCAAGTGTCGTCTTGATGCGAATATGCAAGACCCGCATTTGCGTAGTTTTGACCTCGACCCGATTCAATTTGTGCGCGATAACCGTTTGCCGATGATTAAATCTGCATTAACGATTGTGCGTGGCGCATTGACATTAGGTGCTGATGTGAAGCCAAAGGGTAGCATGGCATCGTTTGAACAGTGGGACGGGTTGGTGCGAAAAAGCGTGTGTTGGTTGGCAACGTTGCCTGAGATGCCGATTCAGCTCGTTGACCCCGTGCAGTCGATTTCAGCCAATTACGCCTACGACCCTTTGACGGTGCAAGTTGAGCAATTATTTGTGTCATGGCACGCTCTGTTTGGCTCAACTGTCCTTACATCGAAGCTGTTAATTCACGAGCTAGAATTGCGTTTGAACAATCCATTGCTAGTGGGAGAAGCGCAGGCGTTGAAAGATGCCTTTGATGACGCACTCAACAATAAGCCATTAGCTGCAAAAGACGTTGGCGATTACCTTGCCAAAATCAAAGACAAGGTGTCAAGGGGCTTGAAGCTGGTGCGTTTGGATAAGCCTTCAGGCGGTTATGCTCAATGGCAACTCATTACGCTTTAGGGGGGCAGTGGGCAAAAGTGGGCAGATTCTAACCCCAATGAAATTTCAATCTTAATTTTTAAATTTAAGCGATAGCTTTAGGGAAGGAAAATATGGCTACAGGAATCGTAGGGATAAGATTTTGCCCTCGTCTCCCACTTTGCCCACTTCCCCTTGGCTCGACCGCAGTAATCACCGTCACGTTACATTCCGAATCAGACCTAGCTCAACAGTAAATGCTCACACCTGTTGAGCTTAGTCTGATTCTTTAAAAGTAATTTTTAACTATCTAATTATTATCAAAATTTTTATTCAAGTTTAATCTAAAATAATTTACGGCGCGTCTAAGTAGATGTCTAGCCAATCTCAGCGGCTTATTCTGGTCATACATTAGCTTAAATCGTAATTAAACGCGATTACGCAAAATGAAATTCACGTTGATGTCACTATCAGTACAACGCAGATAAATCCTTTTTGCTCAAAGTCATTCTAACTCTCACGACAATAATTTATTCTGCTAAACCTTTATATCTCTACTTTTTCACGACAATTACTTTATCTGGTTCAGATTATATTTCAAAACCTTCAACTTTAGTTCAAACCTCAATTTTTATTCACAAAAATATCATTCAAATCTGTATTCATTTCCTAACTTATACACCTCTTTCTATACTTAATATAAAACATTAACTTTTAGTAATAACTCTTTGTTTTTAAAAATAATATAGAGATATTATAAGGTAACGCTATCTCTGATAGTGCTTAACAATTCAAGGAGCAATCCTATGTTAACTATCCTCCCCACTGATATAGACTGGCTAATTTACGTTGGCGGTGATGATTATTATCAACGAGAAGAATTTGAAAAAGTTTTGATTGAAGACAGTAACCGTTACCCACCCATCATTTCAGACATCAGCATCAATTACTCATTTATTGAGCCTTTCGATGATGACATTCCATTTTAGTCGTTATATCAAGCAACTAGCGTTATCTTTACCGATGACGTTTTTGCTTGTGGGGTAGGACTTACTTTATCTAAAAAAAGGAGGTTTTATGGCAGCAGCTAATGTTGCAGTTTTACACAAACCCGTTGAAACCAACGATGATGATTTACTCTCACAAGTCATTTCCCCCTTCG
>CAZLGN010000261.1:0-2812 GCA_964558865.1 uncultured Methylomagnum sp. | reverse complement strand
ATTTCAAACCGTGCGGGTTTATTATTGCGCCGCTTTCACGAGAAAGCACTGGCTTAGTCTCCAGTTAGAAAAGCGGAATCCGCACCCGTAAGTTAAAGCGGTTTTTTTGTACCCCCAGTTTTCGCAGTTTGCTATTTATGGTAAAATTGCATCGCGGTGGGAGTTGTTGAAAATACCCAATATCAACAGCAGTTTCTTTTCTAGCTGGACTAAGCTCCCATTCGCCCTTCGGGGTTTTAATTTTAGTCAAATTAGGAAAAGTATCATGTCTACAATGTCACTCGCCATTTCTGGCACTTCAATCCGTCAAGATTCAAACGGTCGTTTTTGCTTAAACGATTTACACAAAGCCGCTGGTGCTGAAAAACGTCACCAACCTTCAAACTGGTTAGCACTTCAACAAGTTCAAGAATTGATTGATGAGTTAAAAAATAGCGTTCCTGGAATTACAGGAACGGAACAAAATCAACCAGTTGTAAAAACTCAAGGTGGTGTTTTACAAGGCACGTTCGTTGTGAAAGAGTTGGTTTATGCTTATGCAACGTGGATTAGTGCGAAATTCTTTTTGTCAGTGATTCGCGCTTATGATTCATTGGTTTCAAAACCCGTCCCCAACGCCTTGCGCGAGTTGCCACGTTCAAACATCACGGGAATGGAAGCGGCACAACTCAAAAAGTCGATTGAAGCGGCAGCAAAATCAAACAAAAAATTGTATTCCGAGCTATATAGAAAGCTGTACGCTGGGTACGGTATTGATAGTTATTTGAATTTGCCCGCAGGCAAGTTGAATGAAGCGTTGTTGTTTTTGGGTTTGAAACCTGCTGTCATGCCAAAAACGATGATGATAACGGTCGATGAGTACGAGGCACTCAAAAACACCAAACCCTCAACGCCAATTCAAGGCGAGTTGGTGGACTTCCCAACTTTGACGCTATCGTTACCCGACGATAACAATCGGGTGGTCGTGATTCGCCACAACGGCATCACGACCTTATTCGAGATGCCAGACGATTACTTATTCGGCAGCCCTGCAAACCTTGCGCGTGATTTGAAAGCGACGGGCTACATCGTGATTAAAAAACAAGAATTGCTTGCTCGTTTAGAAGCGTAACGATTGACGATTGCCACCACGTTGATTGTGGCGTGGTGGTTTGTGGTTTAATATACTTTTTTTGGGAGATTAGAATGGCAAATATAAAAACATTTGGATATGACGGGGAGCTTGATAAAGCAATAAACATAGAGGATATGTTTGATAAATACGATTTTGAAGGGCGTTTTGTTTCTAACGGTGGTGGTTTTTTTGATGGTGACTTTAATTTATCGATAGAAATTCCAATGATTTTTGATTCCGAAGATGAGTATTATGGCGTAGAAAACGTCGATTTATCATTGACCAGTCATGGAAAGGAATTGATTGAAAAATCAATTCCGATTAAAGAAATTCTTCATAGTGAGCGTCTTATTGGAGATAAAGGAAAATTTTATTTCGTATCTCCTAATTCTTTTCCTGTTGAGAATAGAAGTATCAATAGCAATAGACCCGTCGTGATTTACGGGGATATATCATTAACAGCCGCAATCTATGAATTTATAAATCATGTAAAAAAAGAACAAGAGAATTTTCAGATTCAAGAATTATCAGATACTGCTGTTGTTTTGGAATTCTTATCAAATGAATGTAAAAAGGCACTTTTGGAGTTGCAGGATAATTGATTTAAGTAATTTATTTTCAGCATTTTAAATTCCTGAAAATTACTTATTCGGTAGCACTGCAAATTTGTCATGCTCTAAATCACAACTTCGCTCAACGTCAAAGCAGGTGCTTTAGAATCTAAAGTGCCTGCTTTCAAATACCACTTTTCACCCACTGCCCCAACGCCACGAACCCGCACCACACCACCATCAATCAACGTCATCAGCGAAGTTTCACCGCTCACACTTGCCACCGTACCAACCAATAGCGGCTGACTGGGTAGAATTTCTTTAAATGCCGTCCAGATATTCGCACTTTCATTGCCAATTTGAATCACTTGGTCAACACTATCAAGCGCCGCGTCAATGCTAACGCTATTTACCACCCCAAATACATGACCACCATCAATGTTAATTCTGACAAAATCGCCGATTCCAATGAGTGGATAGTCGCTGCCCAATTTCAACGAAACCGATTGAATCGCGGGTTGTTCGTAAGCATTCGCTAATATCGTTTCAGCTAATGCGCGAGTGCCGATAACGTCCGTCATTAACGGATTGGTGACGGTTGCTGAAAGTCTATCGCCAGCCGTGCCGCTTAATCGACAACGTGACAAAACCCCGCCCACTTCGCCACCATGAATATACACGCCGTTCGCCTGTGTCGGCACAATGTTTCGATAACTTAACGACACAATCGCCGAATCAGGAATAATCACGTCGGGCGTGGTAGCATCGAATAACCACGGCAGCACGGTATAACGCGGCATGATGTTCAACACTTTTGCATTGCGCGAAGGCACGACGATTGCGCCAATGTTTGCCGCGATTTCAGTTATCACTTGAATCGGCGTTTTTGCCGTGTAACTCCACGCGCCGCTGGTTACGTTCCAACTGCTTGCCGTCCAATTGATTGTCCAACCATTTGGCAATTCTAATTCTGCAAGCTGTTGAACGGTCATCAAACTCGATTGCGTTGCAGAACGGGGCTGTTGATAGGGTTGCGACAATAACGCCGACAAACTCCGTCCGCTTAACGAAATAGAATTTTTCGCAAACGACCGATTGCGGGTGATTTTCTCCACCAACATTTTAAATACATTGCCATCAATCGTGA
>CAZLGN010000260.1:0-2822 GCA_964558865.1 uncultured Methylomagnum sp. | reverse complement strand
CCCAAACGGTTTTACCTTCGGCTGGCGTGCCTTCAAGTTCAAATAAATCATCTAGTCGAGACGTTAAGTTATAACCCGCGTTAGCTTCAACGGCGACTTGCTTGCCACGAATTAAGGAACTGCTTAAACGCGCACTGCTGCCGCCATCTAAAACGCCTGCCAAAACTTCCAGCGCGTAGGCTTCGGATTCATCTTTTGCGGTTTTCAACGTTGGGACGTGATAACCCAATAAAACGGACGGTAATTTTGCAGGAGCTTTCACTGTCATTTTACGAACGCCGATTTGTGGGGCTTCCGTTTGAGGTTTAAGTGGCAAAATCTCGCTGGTTTTTAAATCGCCAAAATACTGTTGCGCTAAGGCAAAAACATCAGCGGTTTTTACATCGCCAACCACAACCAATGTCGCATTATTCGGCGCGTACCAACGTTGATACCATGCTTCCAAATCAGGCGCGGTGTAAGCGGCAATATCGGTTTGCCAACCAATAATCGGGTTTTTATACGGGCTGCTTGTATAAGCCATTGCGGCAAATTGTTCTGCCATTTTCGCTTGCGGATTGTCTTCGGTACGCATACGGCGTTCTTCTGTTACCACTTCGAGTTCTTTTTTCAATTCTTCTGGCAAAATATGCAAATAGCGCATTCTGTCGGCTTCAAGTTCAAAACTTACGGCTAATTTGGATGCCGCCATTGTTTGAAAATACGCGGTGTAATCTTGTCCCGTGAAAGCATTTTCTTCACCGCCATTTTCAGCAATGATGCGTGAAAATTCACCAGCGGGATGTTTGTCAGTGCCTTTAAACATGGTGTGTTCAAGCATGTGTGAAATGCCTGTAATGCCGTTCGGTTCATAACTTGAGCCGACTTTATACCAAACTTGCGACACGACAACGGGCGAACGATGGTCTTCTTGTACGAGAATTTTTAACCCATTCGATAAAACGTGTTCGGCAATTTGTGGCGCGGCGAAACTTGTTAAAGGTAATGAACAAAGTAAAGCTGAAAATAATTTTTTCATAAATGATTTAATGATATGGAATGTTAGGGGGTAACGGTCGCCATTGCTCTAGCAACCTTAGCCGCGCCCCATTTAATAGGGGCTTTAGGTGGCTGATTGGGTAAAACGGTTGTGCCTAATCCAGCTTTATCTAATTCGACTTGCTCACCTTTTTGATTCACAACATAAACGCCACGTCCATCCAGCATAACGACATCAAGTCCATTTTCTGTTAAACCATATCCGCCCCAAAAATCGGTGCCTCGAATGCCAATTGTTGCCACAATAGTTTGAACTTCGTAACGGTGGTTAGGCTTTTTGGTAATTGCACCTGTGATACTACGAAATGCACCTTTTACTAATTCAAACAAAGCAACATCAGGTTCTTTATGGGTCTTTTTGTGAAATTCGTAGCGTTTTAAAATGAATTCACTTTCTTTCCCAATAATGATTGCTGAACCATCACGCAATTCCAGTTCAGCAATACTGTTCATTAAGCTAATAATACGATCACCTTCACATAATTTTGCGTCGTAATCGAGTAACGCTTTTGCATCACTTCGTTGCAGCCAAACGATTCCAACTATGTTTTTTACTTTTCCAAGATTGCACGTCGCCGCAATGAGATTAGATGAGCCTAAAATCATAATTAAAAATACAACTAGCTTAGGCATAGCCGTCTCCAAAAAAATTAAGCCACACTGCCATTAGAAAATCTAATGATAGTGTGGCTTTTTGAAACGCGAAACGTTTAACCGTCTGCGTTGATTCTAGCAATGATTTCTTTTAAATCTTGTTCACAACCTTCGTTAGCCACTTGGCAAGTTCCAGCGTTCATGTGACCGCCACCGCCATAACTTAAACACAATTCGCCAACATTGGTGTTTGAAGTGCGATTCAAAATTGATTTGCCGATAGCGAAAACCGTATTTTGTTTTTTCATGCCCCACATGACGTGAATTGAAATGTTGCATTCTGGGTAAAGCGCGTAAATCATGAAGCGATTCACGGCGTAAATGGTTTCTTCGTTACGCAAATCCAAAACCGCTAACTTGCCATAAACTGTGGTGCAGCGCGTAATTTGTTCTTTCGCTGCCGCTTCGTGTTCTTTGAACAATTTGACGCGCTCTTGTACATCTGGCAGAGTCAAAATGTAATCAATGTCATGGTCTTTACAACAATCGATTAAATCCATCATCAATTGATAATTTGAAACCGTGAATTCTCTGAAACGCCCTAAACCTGTGCGGGCATCCATTAAGAAATTCATCAAAACCCAACCATCAGGACTGAGAATTTCATCTTTGCTAAACTGGGCAGCATCACCTTTATCAACGGCTGCCATCATGACATCCCAATTCGCAGGGAAACGTGATGCACCACCAAAATAATCATACACCACGCGAGCTGCTGAAGGCGCGTCGGGATCAATAATGTGATTTTCTTCTTTACCGTTGCGAATTGTTTCACTCAAATGGTGATCAAACGCCAAATGTACGCCTTTCACATACGGCAAATTGGTTGTAATGTCGTTGTCGGTAACTTCAACAACTTCGTCTTGCATATCTTTTGGGTGAACAAATTTGATTTCATCAATCAAAGCCATTTCTTTCAAAAGTACAGCGCAAATCAACCCGTCGAAATCGCTACGAGTCACTAATCTAAATTTTTTATCTGTCATGAATTTTCACCTGTATAAAATGTAAAAAAATTGTTATTTGAAACCGTACCATTGTAGCTTAAAACAAGCCTGTAATTTTACCGTTATCGTCAATATCAATGCGTTCAGCGGCGGGGATTTTTGGCAAACCTGGCATGGTCATCA